>JAAYMJ010000140.1 GCA_012521455.1 Clostridiaceae bacterium | reverse complement strand
GATATGGCACAGGCACTGCCGGCATTGTCAACATGATGAAGGATGTTATTACCGAGCAAAGAAAAATCATAAAAGAAATCTACGGCAGCGAAGACGCGGTACCCCAGGTGTTTATCCCCTATAAAGAAATGAACACCTATTATAACTACAACAACGGTGAACTGGCAAAGTGGCTTCCTGACGATATTATCATAATGTACGCGGAGGACAACCAAAACTATTTAAGGCAAACCTCAACAAGTTATGAGCGCTCACGAAGCGGGGGGCTTGGGATTTATTACCATTCCTCTTACTGGGGCTCGCCGAAAAGCTATTTATGGCTAAATTCCACCCCTGTTTACCTAATGTATGAAGAATTGAAAAAGGCCTATGACACAGGCTCCCAAACTTACTGGATTTTAAACGTGGGGGATTTAAAGCCCGGGGAAATTCTGACGGAATTTTTCATGACCATGGCCTTTGATATAAATAAGTATAATGACAAAAACCTAACTGGGTTTTATGTAAAGCAAGGCATGAGGGACTATAACTTAAGTGAAAACGAAGCGCGGCTTTATGCCCAGTCCATGGCGGATTATTCAAGGTATATACAGACCAAAAAGCCTGAGTTTTTCGGCTACCAGTCCTCAGGAGGGATTTCACAGCCTTCTTTTTCCGCCTCCCGCGCCTTTCCTTTCAGCATTACCCAGCATGGCGACGAAGGGCAAATCAGGGTTGATGAATGGAACAAGCTAGTTGATGATTTATACTCCCTTTATGAAAAAATGGACGACGATACAAAGTGCGCCTTTTACCAGCAGGTTTTATACGCCGCCCTTTCCAACAGAAACCGCACTGAGGAATATGTTTATTATTGGAAAAACAACCTTTACGCGCAGCAGGGCAGATACGCAAGCGCGAAAGCTTACCAAAACCTTTCACAAGAAGCGGTGCGCAGGATTGATGAGGACCAATCCTATTTTGGCGCGTTAAACTCTGGAAAGTGGAAAAGAATTATCAATTATGACCACCCTGTTAGTTATTACGGGACTAATGAAGGGATACTAAAGGTTAAGGAAAGCATGTACCAAAAAACATCCCCCTCCCATGGGGTCGGCGCAGTGTGCGAAGGGCAAAGGCTGCCGGGCGACGATGTAACTTTAAAATTCCACTCATTGGCGGACAATCAAAGGTTTATTGACATATTCGGCAAAAACGACACTTATGAAAATTACATAATCGAATGCGATGATTTCATCATATTAAGCAAAACCCGCGGGCAGGTTTATACGGAAGAAAGAATAATTGCAAGCATTGACTGGTCAAAACTAAACGATGGGGAAAATTACGGTTTTATACGGGTTTACAATGCGGATGAAAATTATAATAAGGAAGGTTTAGCCAACGAGTTTAAGGTTGCCGCCTATAAAACAAGCATTGTTTTAGAAAAAAACTCATATATGGAGGCAAATGGTTTTGTTTCAATAAACGCCGTAAACTACACGGAAATGCTCCCTTCCCCCGACGGAAGCTACTGGGGGGTTGTAAACAATTTAGGCAAATCCGGGGGCGCGGTTAAGGCATTCCCCGATTTATCTAAAAAAGTTACAGGAAATTATGAGGAAGAGTCCGCAAAGTTAATTTACAGGATTTATTTCACTTCCACAGGCACATTTAATGGTGTTGTCCACAGAATACCCACATTAAATGAAGGTTTTGAAAACGGGATTGCCAGAAGCTGCCATATCGGGGTCGGGCTGTCGGGCGGAAAAGTCAATATCCTAAAAGGAAACCGCGAAACTTCGGGCACATGGGCGGACAATGTCATGCGGGGTTACGAAGTTTTGCCCTTTACAATTACCATAGACAGTCCCGGGTATTATGATTTAGTTATTTATAAAATTGATTCCTCCATTTGCTTTGACAAAATTATAATTTCAACCTCAGAAACGGATGAATCGTTGACGGGCCCGCCTGTAAGCCCCAACAATATTTCATATTCCAAAGGCAAGATTGGAAATGTGCCAAAAGAGGTCTTGGATTTTATGCCCCAGGTCCTAATACAGCCTTTTGGCGATGTGGCGGTGAAAGCGGGCACCGTTTCTGAAATTAATCTTGCGTATGGGCCTGGTTTGGAAGTGGTTTGCGAAAACACCGGTATTGCGGCTTTAGAATATAAAAACAATAAACTTAGGATTTATGGAATTAAAGAAGGCATTGCCAATGTAACATTAAAAACCTCATCAGGAATGCAGCGTTTTACCGTAACCGTCATTGATGATACAAACGCCTTTTTGGAAATAGGCGGGGAAGTTGTAATCAGTTTTAAGGATATTTTGGATAAACCATATGTTTTCGCCGCAGCGTCAAGTGATAATATTCACTACTTTGCAAAGAGCGGGGACTCCCTTCAAGTGCTGCCAAATACGGGGAAAAACTGGCTGGACGCGGCAAGCGCCCTAAATTCGCCCAAGTTATCCATAAAAGTTAAGTTTACAAAGCGCGGCACATATTATGTAGCCGGCAATTTTTCAAACCCTGACGCTTCATCGGACAGTTTTTATTTCGGCGTAAACGGCAATGTTTTGTTTAGTTCCGCCACAAGCAACAACAGG
>JAAYMJ010000139.1 GCA_012521455.1 Clostridiaceae bacterium | reverse complement strand
GTTTTATGCATAAAACAGGGAAGGGTAACGGATATTGATATGTATGAAGCGCTAAAAGAGAAAAAAGACGTGGACAGGGCGCTTATCAGAATAGCTAAATTCTAATCCATGCCGGAAGGTGAAAGGAAAAGTATTGTATGAATAAAACAAAGATTGTGTGCACATTGGGTCCCGCAACGGATGACTACGAGGTTTTAAAGGCTTTGATTAAAGCCGGGATGAATGTAGCAAGGATTAACTTTTCCCACGGCACTTATGATGAGCACCAAAAGCGGGTTGACGCCCTAAAAAAAGCCAGAGCCGAGCTTGGGGCGCCCATAGCTTTGCTTTTGGACACTAAGGGGCCGGAAATCAGGATAGGAACTTTTAAGAATGGGAAAGCTGAACTTTCTGAGGGGCAGCTTTTTACCCTTACCACAAAGGATATTGAGGGAAACAGCGAGGTTGTTTCCGTTTCATACAAAAACCTGCCCGGCGAACTTGTAAACGGGACTAAGATTTTAATGGACGACGGGCTTATTGAAATGGAAGTGGTGCGCTTAACCGAAACCGATATTGTGTGCAGGGTATTAAACGGCGGCACCATTTCAAACAAAAAAGGCATAAATATACCCGGCGTTACCTTAAACATTCCTTTTGTCAGCGAAAAGGACAGGCAGGATATAATCTTTGGGATTAAAAATGACTTTGATTTTATTGCCGCGTCTTTTACAAGAAACGCGTATGATATTTTGGAAGTCAGGAAAATCCTGGATGAAAACGATGGCTCGGATATCCAGATAATTGCTAAAATTGAAAACAACGACGGGGTTTTAAATATTGATGAAATCTTAAAAGTCAGCGACGGCATTATGATTGCCCGGGGCGATATGGGCGTTGAAATCCCCTTGGAGGAACTTCCAAGAATCCAAAAAATGCTCATTAAAAAGTGTTACAGGGCAGGAAAAAAGGCAATCACAGCCACCCAGATGCTGGAGTCCATGATCAGGAACCCCCGCCCCACAAGGGCTGAGGTAAACGACGTCGCAAACGCAATTTATGACGGCACCAGCGCGATTATGCTTTCGGGGGAAACCGCCATTGGCAAATACCCCGTGGAAAGCGTGAAGGTTATGGCGAAAATCGCGGAAAGAACCGAGGCGTCAATCCACTATGAGCAAAGGTTCAAGCAGGCGGAACTTGACACCTCAACCGTTACAAACGCCATAAGCCACGCCACATGCCTTACCGCTATTGATTTGGGGGCTGCGGCGATAATTTCCGTTTCAAAATCAGGCCATACCGCAAGGATGGTTTCAAAATTCAGGCCGTCATGCCCGATAATCGGCGCTACCACCAGTACAAAGGTTTGGCGTCAGCTAAATCTCTCCTGGGGCGTTATTCCCGTTTTAACTGAAGAAAAAAATTCCACCGACGAGCTTTTTGAACACGCGGTTCAAAAGGCCATGGAAACGGGGATTGTTAAAAACGGGGACTTGGTTGTAATCACAGGCGGCGCGCCTTTGGGGGTTAGCGGCACCACAAACATTTTAAAAGTCCACCTTGTTGGCGACGTCCTTGTGCAGGGAGTTGGAATAAATAATTTAACCGTAAGCGGGAATTTGTGCGTTGCGCAAAGCCTGGAGGAAGTGCACAAAAAATTCCAAAACGGGGATATTTTGGTGGTTAAAAATACGGACAATACAATTTTAAATGTCTTAAAAAACGCAAAAGGCATTATTGTTGAGGAAGAAGGTACCGCAAGCCATGCCGCCATTGTGGGGATGACTTTGGATATCCCTGTGGTGACAGGGGCAAAAAACGCTACAAAAATTTTAAAAAGCGGGACAACAGTCACGATAGATGGCAGGCGCGGCCTCGTTTATGCGGGAGTAACAAAGGTGTTGTAATATGGTTTTTGAAACTTTCATAACTGTAAGATATTGTGAAACCGACAAGATGGGCGTAGTGCACCATTCAAGGTATTTTCCATACTTTGAGGAGGCAAGGTGCGCCTTTTTGGAAAATGTTGGCGCAAACTACTCTGACATTGAAAATGCGGGCATAATGCTTCCGGTTATCGAAAGCTACTGCAAATACCATAAAGGCGCAAAATTCGGGGACAGGCTTGTTATAAAAACAAAAATAGCAGGGCTTTCCCCCATAAAAATAAAATTCGGATATAATATATTAAAAGATGGGGATTTGATTTGTGAAGGGTTTACCACCCACTGCTTTGTGGATAGTTTATTTAAGCCCGTGAATTTAAAAAAGAAGAATGAAAAATTATACAGCCTTCTTGAGAGTTTATCCGAATAATGGGAAATGCCGGGGCTTTATATTAATTTTGTTGACAATATAAGGCAAATTAATATATAATGAGCAATAATAATTTATTATAATGCTGGTGATGATGTTTGAATAATCTGCCCAATATTTTAACGATTATAAGGTTAGCGACGGTACCTGTCATAGCGTATAGTTTTTACAAGGAAAAATTCATATTGGCCTTGGCTTTATACCTTTTTGCCTGCATTACCGATGTGGTTGACGGGTTCATTGCAAGAAAGTATAATCTTATCACCGAGCTTGGAAAAGCTTTGGACCCTTTGGCGGATAAGCTTGTGAGCCTTACGGTAATAATCTGCATGGGGCTTTATAATATGATTCCCTTATGGGTAAGCGGTATGTTTTTACTCAAGGAGGGAATAATGGTTATAAGCGGCCTTTTCTTATACAAAAAAAACATCGTGATTGCTTCAAACTGGTACGGGAAAGCAGCCACTGTTGTTACAAGCGTATCGGTTGCAATTATATTGATTTTTAAGGACACATTAAACGATGTTTTTAAAAACGCGATTATTATTATTGCGCTGTCAATGGCGATTTTTGCCTTAATCAGATATACAATTAACTTTTTTAAAAATTATAAGTTAAATAATAACATTAACATGGGAAATTAAGTTGACAGAATGAAAAATGTGTGGTAAAATAACACAGTATGCCGCATAAAGTAGGTTTTAAAAGGCATGTGCCTGCCTCACTTTAGCGAGTCTTATTAGGAGGTGTATTATGTACGCAATCATTGAAACAGGAGGAAAACAATATCAGGTTAAAGAAGGGGATGTCCTCTTTGTTGAAAAACTTGATGTTGAAGAAGGAGGTTCTGTAACCTTTGACAAGGTGCTTTTAGTTGGCGCGGATTCCGATGTGAAAGTCGGGGCACCCTATGTTGAAGGCGCGACTGTGACAGCGAAAGCTTTGGCTCAGGGAAGAGGCAAGAAAATTATCGTGTTTAAGTATAAGCCAAAGAAGGGTTACAGAAGAAAGCAGGGCCACAGACAGCCATTTACCAAAATCCAGATTGAAAAAATTAACGCATAAAAATGATAAAGCTAAAGCTTTATAAGGATAAAAACGATAATATCACAGGCTTTGAAGTTGTGGGACATTCCGGCTTTGCGGAAAAAGGATATGACATCGTGTGCGCGTCGGTTTCGTCGGTTGTATGGACCACAATTTGCGGGCTTTGCGAAGTCTTAAAAATCCAATGTGAGGTCAAAAAGCGAGACGGGTATGTTTTGTGCATGCTACCGCCATTGGATGAGGATATGCTTTATAAAGCAAATGTGTTATTAAAAAGCTTGGAAATGTTTTATGATGATTTATTAAAACAATATAGAAGATACCTTATGAAAACGGAGGTGCGTGTTGATGTTTAAATTAGATATACAACTTTTTGCCCACAAAAAAGGTGTTGGCAGCACAAAGAACGGCCGTGACAGCGAGTCCAAAAGACTTGGAGTGAAAAGGGCTGACGGGCAGTTCGTTTTGGCTGGAAACATTTTAGTAAGGCAAAGAGGCACAAAGATTCATCCCGGAAAAAATGTTGGCCGAGGAAGCGACGATACATTGTTTGCGCTAATTGACGGCAGGGTTAAATTCGAAAGAAAAGGAAAAGATAAAAAACAGGTTAGCGTTTACGCTGTTTAATGTTTATAAAATCTCAGATTTTATCTGAGATTTTATTTGTATTTATGAATAATTTAACATATAATAAACACTGGACAAGCTTTTATAATAATTAATTCATTTAATTATTATAAAAAATAAGATGGATGTGAAAAAATGTTTGTAGATAAAGTGCAAATCACCATTGCCGCGGGAAACGGCGGGAATGGGCTTGTATCTTTTCACAGGGAAAAATACGTTGCGGCAGGCGGCCCCGACGGCGGCGACGGGGGCGACGGCGGCGACGTAATTTTTGTTGTTGATAAAAAACTGACAACCCTTGTTGATTTTAGATATAAAAAAGTATATAAAGCCCAAAACGGCGAGGACGGAAAACCCAGAAAATGCAGCGGAAAAAAGGGCGAGGATTTAATTATCTATGTTCCTGAAGGAACCATAATCAGGGACGCAAAAAGCGGGAAAATCATGGCGGACTTAACCGGCGACAACAATACCTTCGTTGCCGCAAAAGGCGGAAAGGGCGGCTGGGGTAACACCCATTTTGCCACCCCCACAAGGCAAGTTCCAAAATTCGCAAAAAGCGGAACAAAAGGCGAAGTCAGGGATATAATATTAGAGTTAAAGCTTATTGCCGATGTGGGGCTTGTGGGTTTTCCCAATGTGGGGAAATCCACCCTGTTAAACGCGGTGACGGAC
>JAAYMJ010000016.1 GCA_012521455.1 Clostridiaceae bacterium | reverse complement strand
TGCCCTCAGCCGCGCATTCCCCTTCCAAAAAACTTCCTTTGATTGCTGAAAGTATTGCCTCTGACACGCATTTTCCCAAATCCGCAAGCCCTTCTTTTATTTTAACATCCTTTTGGTTTATTGTTTCGCTGCTGCAGGAGGCAAGCATAAAAATTACAAGTACTAGAAAAGCTAACCTTTTCATTATAACACCCCTTTATTTGTAACACTAATATGTGTGTTTGCCATAAAATATAATAAGATATCCCCTTGGAGTGATTTTATGCTAGCTTTCAATGATAAAGTCATCGATTTATACTATTTAATGAACCTTGCCCACCTTTTGCTGCTGGTTTTATTAAAGTAACATACTTACCTTATTATATTTTATAGCTATTTAAAAGTCAATTTCAAGAAAGAAAAACGTGATATAATAAAAAATGCGCCTTGCGGCGCTCTTTTTATATTCCAAGCCTTTTTAAAAATTTCATTAGATTGTCAACAGTTAAATATAAATCTTCCTTTGCCCTCAGTTTTGCTTCTTTATAGGGTACCGCCACCCTGTTTATGCTGAATATCCCCGATACCCCCAGTTCATATGCTTTGTCTATCCCGTTGCCTATGTCGCCGACAATAGCCACAAGGGGGACATTTTTTTCCTTTGACCTTTTGGCAATCCCTATAACCACTTTTCCCCTAATGCTTTGATGGTCGATTTTGCCTTCCCCTGTTATAACTAAATCCGCGTCAGACAAAAGTTCATCAAATTTGACCGTATCAAGCACTGTTTCTATACCCATTTGAAGTTTTGAGCCAAAAAACGCAACCATTCCCGCGCCCATGCCGCCAGCGGCTCCCGCGCCTTTTTGGCCCGCTATTTTTTCACCCATATCCTTCTCAATCACGCCGGCAATATGCCTAAGCCCCGCGTCCAATTCTTTGACCATGTTTTCATCGGCGCCTTTTTGGGGGCCGAAAATATAGGCGGCGCCGTTTTCGCCGTATAGGGGGTTATCAATATCGCACATTGTGATTATTTCAACATTTTTTAGCAGTGGGTTTAAATTAGATTTGTCAATGCGAAAAACATCCTTTAATGTGCCGCCCGTCGGGATGAATTCTTTGCCGTCTTTATCATAAAACTTTACCCCAAGGGCTGCCGCCGCGCCGCAGCCCGCGTCGTTTGTGCTGCTTCCGCCCAAACCCATGATGATTTTTTTGCAGCCTTTATTTAACGCGTCCTCCATTAGCTGTCCAACGCCATATGTGGTGGTTTTTGAAGGATTGGCTTTCCCCTCAACCAGTGGAAGCCCGCTTGCTGCCGCCATTTCGATAACTGCGGTTTTCCCGCCTTCGATTATCCCGTAAAAGGAGTCAATTTCATTAAAAAACGGGCCCTTTACTTTGATTTTTACCTTTTCCCCGCCCATTGCGGCCAAAAAGGCGTCAACGCTTCCTTCCCCGCCGTCGGCAACGGGGATTTTTACGATATCTATGTCTTTATAGTTTTCTAAAATTGCCCTCTCCATTATATCGCAAATCTCTGCCGAACTCATGGTGCCTTTGAAAGAATCAGGAATTAACAAAACTTTTTTCATAAGTCTCCCCCATAATCAATATATAAAGGACGGTATATACCGCCCTTTATAATAATAGATTTTTTATAAATGTTCAATCTTTTAATTTTTATCTTATAAACAATGACAAAATATAAATCCCTATCATTGCGGCAATACCTTGAACCAATGTCAACAAGGTTTGGGTTTTATAACCCTTTTCGGGGGTCATATCCCCAAAGTTTGTTACAACCCAGAAATATGAGTCGTTTGCGTGGGACACCACCATTGAGCCCGCGCCAATCGCCATAACAGTTAAAACCGTCCTTGCAGGGCTGTCGAGGCCTAATACAGGAAGCATTGGCGCAACGATACCCGCTGTTGTTGTAATTGCCACGGTGGATGAGCCCTGCGCTGTTTTTAAGATTGCTGAAAGCAGGAATGGGAAGAAAATGCCCACTGCCTGAAAGACGGTAGCGTTTCTTGTGATAAAGTTTACAAGGTCGGTGGAGGCTATAACTTTGCCTAACACGCCGCCCGCCGCAGTTACAAATAGGATTGGGCCTGTAACCATTAAGGTTTCATTGGTCAATTCATAAAAATGACTCATCTTTTTAGCGTTAGCTAATGTTATTATACTAAAAATAACGCCAACCGCCAACGCTATAATCGGGGTACCTAAAAATAGCAAAATATCCGCCCAAATTCCCTTCATGCCAACAGCTGAAACGATTGAGGATATGCCCATTAGGATAATGGGTACAATAATCGGGGCCAAGGACATAAACCCGCTGGGTAGCCTGCCGTAACTTTTTACAAGCTCGTCATAGCTTTTTACAACTTCACCGCTGTCAATTCCTTCTTCAAAATTGGATTTTACCCTTTTACCGATGTATTTTGCAAACATTGTGCCCGCAATTATTGGCAAGATTGAGCAAACTACACCATACAGGATGACCATTAATAAATTGTCGCCAACGCCCAATGTGTTTGCCGCGGCAATTGGCCCGGGGGTTGGCGGGATTAAAACGTGGGAAATGTAAAGCCCGCCTGATAGCGCAACTGCCATGGCAACGTCAGAAATCCCTGTCTTTCTGACAAGCGCCCTTCTAATGGGATTTAGGATAACAAATCCTGAGTCGCAAAATACAGGGATTGAAACAACCCAGCCCATTAGCATCATGGCAAGTTCGGGGCGCTTTTTGCCAACCAGTTTTACCACCATGTCGGCAAGTTTCAATGCGCCCCCTGTTTTTTCAAGGATTGTGCCAATTAGGGCGCCTAAAATAATTACAATACCAATGCTTGTAAACGTACCGCTGAATCCCGCGCCGATTACATTGGCAAGCCCCTGTTTTACCACAACGCCGTTTTCTTTTACGTCAGTCAAAGGTATGCCTGCCACAAGCCCCAAAAGCAAGGATATGCCCATGATTGATAAAAATGGGTGAATCCTTAGTTTTGAAATCGCGTAAATCATTAGTATAATCGCGATAACAAAGGCAATTATTAAAGGTATTCCAGTCATATAAATATACCTCCGTTTTTATACATTATATATAATTATTGCCAATTGTAAAAAGAAAGCATTATACATGCAAATTTTAAAATATCTATATTATTTATTGCACAATTTTGGTTTTTATATACATTTCAAATAAAAAAAGCAGGCGCAAGCCTGCTTAAAAACCCCTAAAACCTTTTCCGATTATTTCGCTTGAGTTTGTTACAATTACAAAGGACGTGGGATGGTTCTCCTTCAAATACCTTCTAAGCTGTACCGCCTGAAAACGGTTCATGACCGATATTAACACCTTCGTGTCATCATTGGTAAAGCCGCCCTTTACCTCAACTATGGTACAGCCGCGTTTTAGTTTTGTTTTTATAAAGTTATTTATATCCTCATATTCCGCTGAAATTATTAAAAAACATTTTGAAAGGTTTATATTTTCAATGACGGAATCCACAATCAATGATTTCATTAAAAGCCCTAAAACCGCAAGCAGGCCTGTTTTTGCCCCGAATAAAAACGAGCCTAGTGTGATTATAAAATCCGTAAATAAAAGGGCTATCCCGATATTTAAGCTTGAGTATTTCCTTAAAATCATCGCCAAAATATCGGTGCCGCCCGTGCTGCCGTTGCAATTAAACAAAATGGCGGACCCTATGGCCGGAAACAAAACCGCGAAAAAAAGTTCCAAAAGGGGTTCGTCGGTGAGGGGTTTTGATAATGGAAACAAATTTTCAAAAACAATTAACGAACAAGATAACGTGAAAGTCCCAAGGACGGTTTTTATGCTACAGTCTTTTCCAACAAAAATAAAGCCTAAAACCAGCATTACGGTGTTAATAACCGTGGCAATAATGCCCACGGATGAAAGCTTGAAGTAGCCACTTAAAATTATGGATACGCCGCTTACCCCGCCTGTTGAAAAGTTATTGGGGACTTTAAAAAAATAAACCCCGATACCTACAAAAAGCGCCCCTACAAAGCACAATAAATATTCCTTTATTTTTTTCATAAAATCCCTTCAATACTACATTTTTGGCAGAATAATTCTAGCATAGATATAAATAAAATACAATAATATATTTTACATAAAAAAATCCCCCCGTAAGGGGGGCAGATGTGAAGGTAGGTATATAAAGAAAAGAATAATCCTAAATCTATTATTGACAATTTATACGCAAAATTTAATCATTTTGTTCCAATTTTTCTAAAAGTTTTTTTGCCTCTTCAATATCTTCCTCGCCAAACACGGTAAAACCTGCGTTTCTTAAATATTCCACCGCCAAACCCTGGCCTTTTATTTTGTTCCCCGTAAAAGTCCCGTCATAGATATATTTACTGCCGCAGGATGGGCTGTCTTGTTTCATAATCGCAAAGGCAACGTTGTGCTCTTTTGCAAGCCTTACCGCCTCAAGGGCCCCTTTTGTGTATTCTTCCGTCACGTCTTTCCCGCTTCCCGTAAGCACCTTATCCCCCACCCTTTGGGAGTCAGGCCTGGGAACAGGAAGGCCGCCGAAAACTTCGGGGCAAATTGGCACAAGGCGGCCTTCTTCCTTCCATTTTAGGAAAATGGGGTTTGTTTCCGTAACGTCCCCGCCGTCATATCGTACAATCCTTCCGCCGTATAAACATTCGCTAACCAAGATTTTGCGCATTATTTAATCCCCCTTATTGCTTCTTCCCAATATGAAGAATCAATGCTTTTATCAATGTCGATTTTATTTTTAATTAAACCTGTGTTAAATCCTAAATCAATGGTCTGCTGGATTTTTTCCCTGTCCAAATAACCGATTTTATCAGAATCAGACCCTTTTGGTATTACAAATTCAATCACCTTTTTGATCATATTAATCTGGTGCTGCAATGAGCTGGTTTGCCCGATTTCGTGAACAATTTCCGCGGCCTTTTCGGGGTTTTCGGCAGTGTATTTCCAACCTTTAATTGTGGCGCGCAAAAACCTGACTAGCAAATCGCGGTTTTTTTCCGCCCATGAGCGTTTAACAAAGAGGCAGTCTTCAAGCATAGCCACCCCTTCTTTGTTCATGTCAATTACGTTAATTTCTTCTTCCTTGAAGTTTTCCAAAAGCAACAAATACTCATTATAGCTCATGGCAGACGCCACATCTATTTCTCCCGAGATAAACTGGTCCATGGTGTAATCCTGCTGTACCCAGTTTATATCCTTTTGTATATCATACCCATATTTCTGGGCAAGGGCGTAAAACTCATACTGTCTTCCGCCAAACCAGCTTCCGACTTTTTTGCCTTTTAAGTCCTTACCGCTTGTAATACCGCTTCCGGCTTTAGCGACCAAATACTGGGGGCTTTCTTTGAAGGTTTGGAACACATTTATAAAGTCATATCCCCCTTCCTGGTATGTAAGGACGCTGGAGTAAAAGGCTACGCCCACTTGGGCGACGTCGTTTTCCACCTGTTCTTCCGAGCTTACATCCGTGCCGCCTGGAAGGATGGTTACGTCAATTCCCTCATCTTCATAAAAGCCCAGTTCCTTTGCCACATAAAGCCCCGCAAACTGGCCCTGCGGAAGCCATAGGGACTGCACCGTGATTTTGTCTGGTTCCTTTTGCGCAATTTGGTTTGGGTTTTCATTGCTATTTAAATTAGCACTATTGCTGCCGCAACCTGCCAAAACCCCCGTAAATAAAGATAGTGCCAATAATAGTTCGGCTAATTTTTTCAACTTATTCACCCTTTCTTAAAATTTATTTTAACCTTTTTTGCGACACATGCCATGATAGAATGCGCCGCTCAAGGCAATAAACCAAAAGATATAAAGTTATGCTTAAAATTGAAACCACTAAAATATAGGCCCAGCCTATGTGTTTTTGATTTCCGACTTTAAGGGTATATTTAATCATATACCCAAGGCCTTTTGTATCGCTTGCGAAAAACTCGCTTATAATTGTGGCAAGCATTGTTGAAGAAACCCCAAGCTTTAACGCTGAAAACACATTCGGAAGGCTATTAGGGATTTGGATTTTTCCTAAAATTTCAAATCTCCCTGCGCCGTAGGTTTTCATTAAATCAACCATGGATTTTGATATATTATTTAGCCCCATATACGCGTTTTGCGCCATAATTCCCGATGCGGCAAGGATTATTACGATAATTTTTGGCATAAATGAGCCCGGAAACCACCTGTTCATAAGGGGGGCAAGGGCCACAACCGGGATTGAGTTTATGAGTGTTACCAAAAACAAAAACCCAAACCCCGCGTTTTTAAAAAGGGTTACAAACACCGCGTAAATATATCCTAATGCCGCGCCAATTAACAGGCCGCAGATGGCGGGGATTATGGTCACATATATATGGGGAACAAAATCTTTTGCGTTTAAGACAAACGCTTTAAATATGTCATACGGCAGCGGAAGCTGCAAAGTCTTAATATTAAAAACTGCGTGGATTATTTTTAACTGAAGCAGCGCTATGAGGATAACCCCAAATAAAAGGGGATATATAAAATCAGAAACTCTTTTCATTGTTCATCCACCCTGATTTTTTTTGGCAAAAGTATGGCTTCTATGAAATTTACCGCAAAAAATGAAAGCACGCCTAAAAGGGCTGATACAATAATTGCCGGCCAAAACTGCCCCGCAGTTCCCGCGCCGTATAAGGTATAGATTATTACATAGCCAATGCCGTCTTTCGCGCTTAAGGTGTCCGCTAAAATTGAAGCGGAAATTGCCACGGGCGCGGATATTTTGAGGCCTGAAAACAAATAAGGCAAGGAAAACGGGATTAATAGCTTCTTATATATTTGAAATTTCTTTGCGCCAAATACCCTCATCATGGAATTTAAGTTTTCAGGCACTGAATTTAACCCTAAGAGCATATTCAATGAAACCGGAAAAAAGGTGGTGTAGGCGCAAATCGCAACCCTGCAGGCGGAAATATTCTTAAAAAGCCCAAACATTATTGGCGCAAGGCCTAAAATTGGCACCATCTGAGAGGCAAGCAAATACGGCAAAACTGCTTTTTCCAATGTTTTTGAAAGCCTGAGCGTTATTGCCAAAATAACGCCCAATGCGGTTCCTATCAATAAGCCTGAAAAGGCATAGGAAAGAGTGATGAAGGACTGGTTTAAAATAACTTGGTAGTTTTCTAAAAAGCTTTTTGCAATGGTTAATAATTTTGGCACCTTTTTTTCCGCAAGGGGGTCATGAAGTATGTCTGAAAGCACCATTGCCGCGGCTTCCCAAATTAAGACAAATAATATAAGCCATACACTTAAGCTTATGAGCTTTTTAGATGTTTTCATAAAAGTACCCCTCAAAGATTTCTTTAATTTCAGATACTTTATTTATAAAATCCACATTGCGTTTCCTTGGGTAGGGTATGTCAATTTCCGCTACCTTGGCAATTTTTGCCGAGTTTGTGGTCATCACACACACTTTGTTTGAAAGTTTTACCGCCTCATTTATGTTGTGGGTTACAAACACAATGGTTTTGTTGGTTTTCTGCCAAATCCGCAAAATATCGTTATAAAGCCTTTCTTTAGTGAATTCATCAAGGGCGGAAAAAGGTTCATCCATAAGGAGGATTTCAGGCTCTGTAACTAAGGCTCTGGCAATTCCCACCCGCTGTTTCATTCCCCCGCTTAGTTCTGACGGGTAATTTTTTTCATATGCCGATAAATCCACAAGGCTTAACTTTTCCCTTGCGATTTCAATCCGCTTTTTCTTTGGAACCTTTTTTAACTCCAAGGGAAGGCAAACATTTTCAAGGACTGTCCGCCATTCCAAAAGTGACGGGTCTTGGAACACAAAGCCATATGTATTTTTAACCCTTGCGTCCCTTGGGGACATGCCGAAAACCGAAATACCTCCTGAAGTTTTTTCTTCCAAACCCGCAATTATCCTAAGAAGCGTTGTTTTCCCGCAGCCCGAGGGGCCAAGCAGGGACACAAAATCCCCCGCATTAATGTTTAAAGACACATTGTCTAAAACAACTCTCCCTTTTCCCTTTGCGTCATAAAAAACCTTTGTGATATTATCTATTTTTATTGCATACCCGCTCAATTTCTTCACCCCGGTGCAGCTTTTTACAATATCATATTATTCATATATATTTAATATGTCATATATGTTAGCATAATTTTCTTGTGTTGTCAATTATTTTTTGGAAAAAAAATAAAGCCGTCGTAATGACGGCTTTATACTTCAGATAAACTGCATGTATGAACGGTTTTTGATTGTTAGGCCGCTTGGTTAAATTCCGTGGTTTTTGGGGTTCTGCCTAGTAAACAAGCATAGCAAAATCAAACCCTTGCGCAACACAAGCGGAAGTTAAGTTTTAAAAAGCCCGGGATTTAGGGCTTTTGTTTAGCGCATTGACTTATCAACGCTGAAACCGCCGCTACGACGGCTTTAAGATTTTCTTCTCAAAACAAGATAGGATATCCAATATAAGAGTATTATTAAGCATACTCCATAGCTTGACATCATCATATATTGATTGTTTCCTAAAATCATAAATACAATTGTTAAAACACCTGATATAATCACAAACAGGTAGCCTGCCCAGGACCAGGCTTTCATGCTTATGAATTTGTTGCGCTCGTCATTGATTTCAGTGTCCACTTTTTCTTTGTATTTCTCATTTTTTATATATTTTATATTTTTTATGCCCTGCAATACGCCCACAAATAAAAGCGCGGCGCCGAAACTGAACCATTTTGCAGCGTCTATTGCGCCAAAAGATGAAAGCGCCATTAGTGCTGCCCCAAGTATTACCCAAAAAATGTTTAAAATCACTTTTCCTTCAAATTTCACTTATCCTCACCTTCCTCATCAAAAATAAACACTTCCTCAATGGTCAGGCCAAAAAATTTCGCAATTTTGTGCGCCAGATAAATGGAGGGGTTATACCTTCCGTTTTCCAGCGAGCTTATTGTCTGCCTTGATACCCCCAGCGCCTTTGCCAAATCCTCCTGCCTTATCCCCCGGGCGCTTCTAATTTCTTCAATCCTGTTTTTCAAATTATTCCTCCTTTTAATGTAAAGTTTGCTTTACATTTATAATAGCACATTATATTAATAATGTCAAGCACACTTTACATTTTTTATTCCTGTTGGGGTATGTACCATAAACGCCGCACACAAAATTTGTCATATTTAATCAATTATGCTATAATTTTGTTAGTTTATTATGCGGAAGGTGTTTTTATGGGTAATTCTAAAAAATCCATAATTTTAGCCATTTATGAAATATTAAAGGAATATTCAAGCGAAAACCATCCCTTATCGCAATCGGAAATTGCCGCGCTGCTTGAGGCTGAATATAAAATAAAAGTTGACAGGAAAGCAATAAAGCGGAACTTGATGGAACTGGTGAATTTCGGGTACAACATAGAATACAAAATTATTAAGCGGCAAAACAACGGCAAGGAAGAAGATATTTATACTGACTGGTATCTGGTTAAGGACTTTACCGACGCTGAAGTTAAGCTTTTAATTGACAGCATACAGTTTTCAAAGCACATCCCCTATCATCAGCTGGAAGAGTTAGTGGAAAAGGTTTCAAAGCTTGCAAGTTATAATTTTTATGATAAGTATAGCCACGTTGCAAGCTTAAAACACAATTCCATTGCAAACCCGCAGCTGTTTTATACAATCGAGGTTTTAAACCGCGCCATCGATTCTGAGAAAAAAGTTTCTTTCGTATATAATGAATACGGTACTGACAAAAAACTCCACCCTAGAAAAAGTGAAGAAGGTAAGTTAAGGGAGTACATAATAAATCCTTATCTGATTGTGTCTGCATACGGGCGGTATTATTTAATTTGCAATAATGACAAATACAGCAATGTTTCAAACTACCGGATTGATAAAATTACCGATATAAAAATTTTAGATTTGCCATGTAAACCAATGGAAGAGGTATCAGGCCTTGAAAACGGGCTTGATTTGCCGAGGCATATGGCTGAACACATTTATATGTTCTCAGGCGAAAGCGTCTGCGTCACTTTTGAGGCTCAAAAAAACATCGCGGGGGAAATTGTGGACTGGTTTGGAAAAGACGTGATATTCTCCAATGAAAATGATAATACGATTTTAGCAACCGTTTTTGTAAATAAAAATGCGTTTTTATACTGGGCGCTTCAGTATGGAAAGCATATTAAGGTAATTGAGCCAAAAAGCCTTGCTGAAGATATAAAAAACGCGGCTTTTGAGATTTATCAAAAGTATGAATAAAGGATATGTCATGTTATTTCAGATTAGCAAACCCCCTGCACAGGACATGCCTCCCGCGTTGGATCGTACCTTGCCAGCAGTAAGAGCGGGAGCGGCAATATATAAAAGTATTTTTAATGATGAGAAATGATTTCAAAAATAAAAAAGCCTTTTGCGGGCAAAAGGCATGTTTTATAAAATTTTTGGGTGATTATTATGTATAGCTCTTTATCCTTTGTTTTTGTTTTTATACCGGCTGACTTAACCGTCAGCCTTTTTTTGCCTAAAATAAGGATGTTTTTGGCAAAATAAAAAAGCGGATTGTTTGGGTTACCGCCATACCCTACGACCACAGAGGTCTTATCTTAGAACTCTGTGAAAGATACACTATGCAAAGAAACAAATTGTTTTAATGAGTTTTAGTTCTCTGTTAAACATTGATAAACTGATACAAAAACAAAAACCCCAAAATCGAATGATTTTGGGGTTTTATTTTTTGGTTGCGGAGGGAGGATTTGAACCTCCGACCTTCGGGTTATGAGCCCGACGAGCTACCGGACTGCT
>JAAYMJ010000138.1 GCA_012521455.1 Clostridiaceae bacterium | reverse complement strand
CCCGAGTTTAAGTAAAAATCAACCGTTTCCATGTCCCTTATACCACCGCCCACTTGGATTGGGATTTTTACGCTTTCTAAAATCTTTAAAATCACTTGGGAATTTTTCCTAAAGCCTTCCCTTGCGCCGTCTAAATCAACTATGTGCAAAAATTCGCCGCCCTCAGCTTCCCACCGTTTCGCAACCTCATGGGGGTTTTCTGAATAAACGGTAACTTCGTTAAAATCGCCCCGTAATAACCTTACGCACTTTCCGTCTTTTATATCTATCGCTGGAAAAATAATCATGCAAAACATCCTTTATAAATATTTGTGTATTTTTATACATTAGTTATAGCAATTATAACCAAAAAAGTCAATACAAAATTGGATTTTAATTTCCCGCTAAATTTTTAAAAACCCTCATAAATACAGTCATACCCTCAATCACAAGCCCGTCCTGCTTTACAATACAAAACCCCCAACGCAAATGATTTATTGCTTTGGGGGTAAATAATTATATATTTAAAATTACCTAATGGCATGGCGCCTTATGCGCTTTTTTACCATTTTGAAGTACCAAAAATGTTCTAAAGAAAGTTGAGGGCATTTACCTGTTTAAAAGATTTCTAAACTCACTTTTGGGTTTGGCTTTTTGGGGATTTTGTTGGCATACGCTGTATTTTGCCTTGCCTTAAGTCAATCCACCGTTTCAATGCTGTCTAAAATCTTTTTAAATTCCATGCGGAAAAGCCTCAAGTATTCCTGCCTCAACCTTTGCTGTTCTTCCTTTTCCTCTTCTGAAAGCCCCACTTCCCTTTGCTTTTTTGCAAGGCTGTTTATTTTTTCAATTAGTTCTTTATTCATCATACCACCTGATTTTTTTATCCTATTGTAATACGAAAACACACAAAAAGCAAGTGCTTAAAATATGAATCCGTCGTCATTATTATATAAAATTTGCCGTTTTTCTTCCCTTAATCTATCCATTTCAAGTTTAGCAAGCCTTCTTTTTGAATCCACGATTTTTGTCATGCTTTTCGCGATACGGTTGTATTTTTGTGTAAGTGAGTTTAGGATTTCAACCTCGCTTGTTGCGATAAGCCTGTTTTTTGCGCTCATAATACTCCTCCCTTACATATATGGTTAAATAAATATATGAAAAAAACTGCTTGACAGATAACCTTATGTAAGAAATTCAAACAAGCTGTGTTTACATATGCATATAATTTTAATTTTCATACAAAAATTATACCTAAAATTGCGCTTTTAATTGACTAAAATAAATAATTATAATATAATTTTTATAAAATCAGGATGAAACGGAGCGGTAATTTTGTTAAATATTGCTCTTATACCTAACATTTCCAAAGATAAAGATTTTATGTATGCAAATTTTGTGGCAAAAACTCTTTCAATGGGCGCTTCTGTTCGTGTGCCCGAGGAGTATGCCGGAAAAGTCGGTTGCGGGGGCAAAAAGGTTGGGGAACTCATACCCTGGGCGGATTTAGTCATACTCTTAGGCGGGGACGGAACAATTTTAGGCGCCGCAAGGGATTTTTTCAAATATGAAAAGCCCATGCTTGCCATAAATTTCGGGCACCTGGGGTTTTTGACCGAAATTGACCAGGAAAACTTTCAAAAAGACGCCAAAAAGGTCATAAATGGCGAATTCAGTGTTGAAAAAAGGCTCATGCTTTACACAAAAGTTATCAGGGATGAAAAAACCGTTGGGGAATTTTATTCCTTAAATGACGTTGTGCTATCGAGGACTTCGCCCAGGATTTTTGAGACCAAAGCGTTTGTTGACGGCGATTTTCTAGACAGCTACCGGGCCGACGGGGTGATTGTTTCCACCCCCACAGGTTCAACAGCCTATTCCATGAGCGCGGGAGGGCCGATTTTACATCCTAAATGCGACTGCTTTGTGCTCACTCCCATTTGCCCCCACAGGCTAAACGCCAGGGCAATTGTGCTTCCTAGTGATTGCACCATTAGGCTTTCTTGCGATATTGAGGACAAAAAAGCGCGCTTATCAAGCGACGGGCAGACAGGGATGGATATTTTAAAAAATGATGTCATTGAAATTAAAAAATCCCCCTATTATGCCCATTTGGCGCGTACAAACACAAGAACGTTTTTTGAGCTTTTAAGATATAAATTAAATGGGGAAAATAATTTATAAATGATTTAAGGGGTTGAATTAATTATATGCGCCACGAGAGACAAGCTGCGATTTTAAAACTAATAAAGGAAAAGGATATTGAAACCCAGTTTGAATTAAGTGATGAGTTAAGAAATTTACGCTTTGACGTTACCCAGGCTACGGTGTCGAGGGATATAAAGGATTTAAGGCTTGTAAAAGTACAAGGGGCAAACGGCAAATACAAATACTCACAGCCCACCCAGTCCACGGATGAAAACATTTATGACAAGCTGGACATTATTTTTAAAAATTCCCTTGTTTCCATTGACTATGCCCTAAACAACGTGGTATTAAAGACCCTTCCGGGCATGGCGCAAGCTGCGGCCGCTGCCATTGACGCCACCATGTGGAATGATGTTTTGGGCACCATTGCAGGGGACGACACGGTTTTAATTGTGGTAAAAAGCGAAGAAGCGGCAAGAAGGTTTGTTTACGATATCAGAAACATGCTGGATAAATAGGTAGAAAGGGGAATTTATAATGCTTCTTCGCCTTTATATTGAAAATATCGCGCTTATTAAGCAGTGCGAAATTGATTTTTTCGAGGGCTTTAACTGCTTAACCGGTGAAACGGGCGCGGGGAAAAGTCTGGTTATAGACTCAATTAACATGGTTTTAGGGCAAAGAACCT
>JAAYMJ010000137.1 GCA_012521455.1 Clostridiaceae bacterium | reverse complement strand
GTAAATATAAACATCCTCAACCCTTGAGACTTTGCTTGCGGTCTCTTTTAGGTTTTTCCTGATTTCCGATAAATCCATTTTATAGTTGTAAATCTGGATTTCATCAATATTTCCTAAAAAGTTGGGGTCGCTGTATTGACTTTTACCCAAATAATTATATATGGTATTCCCTAAGGATGAGGGCCTCAAGGTCATGGCTTTGTTGTTTGCCATTTCTTTCCCGTCGATATATAAAGCGGCTGTGCTTCCTTCCAAAGTAATGGCAAAGTGGTACCACTGGCCGTCAATTAAGGGTGAGGTTACACTAACCCTTTGTTCTCCCGAATTCCCTCCCGTGGTTATGGCAAATACCATTCTCCCGTCAGCGCTGTAGGGGGTAAAGAACATATTTACGTTAGTGTTATTCCCAAAGTCAAATACCCTTGCCCAGCTGGATAGGGAATCCTGCTTAAACCAGCCTGTGATTGTAAAGCTGTTTAGGCTTGATAAAATCCCCTGAGGAAGCAGGGCATAGGATGAGCCGTCCAGGTGAAGGGAATTTCCCTTTTGGCCCTTTTGGAATTCCACATTCCCAAAATACGTTATCCCGCCTTCGCCTGAATTGTCCAATGAATAATAATAAACCCTGCTACCGTAAGTTTTTTCCTCCGTTGTGTACCGCACATTTATTGTCAAGCCTTCGCCTGGCACTGTTTTTGACAAATCCTGACTGCTTGAGTCAAGGTAGTAAACCGTGCCGTCCTTTTCTATTATCCTTGGGGCATTATATGTGAAGGTATCATTAATTCTCCACTTATATAACTTTTGTTTTTCAATATTTCCCTCAAAATCGTAGTTTACGGTTACTTCCGCTGTATTTCCCTCTAAATATTGGGCGCATAAATCTGTTATAAAAATATCCGTACCGCTGTTTGTCCACACACCGACTCTTGTAATTTCGCTAAAGCTGGTCCTAAACCCGTGCCATCCTGATTTGCCCGTGATTGGGTCAGACCCTGATGTAATTAGTGTTCTCTGACTTTCGTCAAGTTTACCCCCGATATATGGGGTCATATAAATTTGATAAAGTGGGTTTGACGACCCTTGGGGTTCGGTGTCTATAATTTGTTCCACCTTATAGCTTGTGTATCCTTCCCTTAAGCCGCTTTGGGGGCGGTTTTTCCACGTTAAGGTGCTGTTATGCACAATGCCGTTGCCGTCGCCCCTGGCGTTTTGGGTGTAAAACACATTTTCCGAGCCACCCCATGAGCTGTTTATGTACAAAGCCGCGCCAACGCCAGCCCATGCAGAAAGCCCGTCGCCGCCAAACACTACTGCGTTGTTTGAAGCTGTGATATTGGCTTTGACATGCAAATCATACTCAAACTTTACCACTCCCTTAAAGCGCGCACCTAAGGGAATTGGGGTGGTAGCATTTAGGTAAAAATCGCCGAGGTAGTACGAGTCATAAACCTTTTCTTCTTGCGCAAATGTTTGCGCGGGAAACAGCCCTAAAATTAGAACAAAAGATAAAAATAGTGCCACAATCCGACCAGTTTTCATTTTTTACACTCCCTCTGCTTTTTAGGATATTCAATGACACAATCATTTTATCAAATATTGTATTTTGTAGCAATACTTTATAAAAATAAAAAAAAGGGGAAATCCCCCTTTTATTGAGTCATTGCCAATATATCCACCACTTTAGCCTTATGGCAGAAAAATTGCCATTTAAGCCCACCCCTCGCTTTATTTTAGCATTCTATCAACCGTAATTGCGACGGGCTCTAATTTTTTATTCCAGACAAAGGCCCTTGTTTTATTGATGTCAGCGCCGGGCAAAGTCAGGCTGACCACATTTTCCTCTCCTTCTAAAGCTACGGTTTTAGTTTTAACCTTTACAAGTTTACCCCCATCATATTCCGCAATGGCAAACAAGAGTTCCCCGCCACAATTCCCAATTATGGCATATTTCACTGTCGCGCCGCCCGTTTCATCATCCATAATATGGGCAATTTTTAAATCATCAATCAGCGAGATGTTTTTCATGTGTATATATACATTAACCTGGTATCTTTTGTTAAATACCCTGACATACCCAATTTCCATATTGAATGTGCCGCGCTCCACAGCGGGTGAAACCATCCACTCATAAATTCTTGCCTTCCCCACAAGGCCGTTTTCAAAAATTACGTCAGCGGTTTGGGGCTTGTAGTAATTTTCTTTTAGCATATGGATTTCTTTGACTTTTTCAACCCTCGCGGCGGTTTTTTCCATGTGAAGGTTTACTTCATCCGCCGACATAGCGTATGGGAATATTTCAAATTCATCAATGTTTCCGTTAAAATAGGGGTCGGGATACTGGCTTTTGCCTATGAAATTGTTTGTGGTATTGCCTAAATCTTTTGGTTTTAGGCTAAACACCCTGTTGCTGCCTGTTTCTTTCCCGTCAATATACAGTGTTGCAACATTTTTCTCCAAGGTTATGGCAAAATGGTACCACTGCCCCTCAAGGAAGGGATAATATGTGGTGATTCTCTGTTCCGCGCTGCTACCACCTGTGGTCATGGCAAATACCACAAAGCCGTCGGCGCTTTTGGGGGTTAAAAACATATTTACCGTTTGGTTGTTCCCAAAGTCAAATATCCTTGCCCAG
>JAAYMJ010000136.1 GCA_012521455.1 Clostridiaceae bacterium | reverse complement strand
CTGGGCAAGGCACGCGATTTTAACCCTGTCACAGTTTTTAATAAGGTTTATTAACAGGCAGCCAACCAAAATAGCGTCTTCAAAGGTATAAACATCTTCTAAAAGGGGCGGCGCTACCTGCCAGCGGGGAACTGACTTATCCTGTTCGCATGAATGGTACCACACATTCCATTCGTCAAAGGAGAGGTTAATTTGTTTATTGCTCTTTTTCTTTGCTTTTACATAGTCGCAGATTGATACCACTGATTTTATGAATTTGTCAAAGTCAATGGATTCTGCCACAAAGTCTGGAAGATAGTCTTTGTGGTTATTAAAATACATATGTAGCGATAAATAGTCCACATGGTCGTAGGTTTCAGAAAGAACAATGCTTTCCCATTCGGCAAAGGTACTCATGTAATATGTGGAACTTCCGCAGGCAACAAGCTCAATTGATGGGTCCGTCCACTTCATAAGTTTTGCCGCCTCGCAAGCAGTCCTTCCGTATTCATAGGCGGTTTTTGCCCCCATTTGCCACGGGCCGTCCATTTCGTTGCCTAAACACCATACTTTAATATTGTGGGGCTCTTTTATCCCGTGGGATATTCTTAAATCACTCCAGTATGTACCTTCTTTGACGTTGCAATACTCAACTAAGTTCCTTGCGGCGTCCCCGTCCCGGGTTCCTAAGTTTACCGCCATCATAACTTCGCTGTTTGCCTTTTTGGCCCATGAGGCAAATTCGTTGGTGCCGACATAGTTGGGTTCAATTGAACTCCACGCCAAATCCATTTTTTTGGGGCGCAATTCTTTAGGCCCCACACCGTCTTCCCAATTGTAGCCTGAAACAAAGTTTCCGCCGGGGTATCTTACTATTGGCACGTTTAGTTCCTTCACAAGGTCTAAAACGTCCTGGCGGAAGCCCTCACTGTCCGCTGTGGGATGGGTTGGCTCATATATCCCGCCATATACCGCCCTTCCCAAATGTTCGATAAATGAGCCGTAGAGCCTTTTATCTATTTGGCCGATTTTAAAATCCTTATTGATAATAAGTTTTGCTTTTTTCATAAAAACAATCCTTTCAATAATTATAGGATAAAATCTTTTATTTGATACTTAATTAATTATAACATTTACCCATAAGTGTTTCAATCTTTAATTGGCAAGGTATTTTTTATTATTTTTTTGAGCATTATTATTTTTTGAAAATGTGAATTTTAGCCTTGACGAAATAAATATTAAAATGTAAAATTAATATTTAGTGAATGTTTAATACTTTGTCCAAAATTAAAGTGCTAAAATAATTTTGGCGCTCTGAAAGGAATGAATTTTTAATGCCACCTAAATACATATTTGTCACAGGGGGAGTTGTTTCCGGCCTTGGAAAGGGCATAACAGCTGCATCGCTTGGAAGGCTTTTGAAAGCCAGGGGAGTTAAGGTGACAATGCAAAAATTCGACCCTTACATTAACATTGACCCCGGCACGATGATCCCTTACCAGCATGGGGAGGTTTTTGTCACTGATGACGGGGCGGAAACAGATCTTGACCTTGGGCATTATGAGAGATTCATCGATGAGAATTTGTCAGTAAACAGCAACGTTACAACAGGCAAGATTTACTGGTCCGTTATTTCAAAAGAACGACGCGGTGACTATCATGGTGGCACAGTTCAAGTCATCCCACATATTACAAACGAAATCAAGGAAAGAATATATAAAGTGGCTCAGACCACCAATACTGACGTGGTTATTACTGAAATCGGCGGAACAGTAGGGGATATCGAGAGCCTTCCGTTCTTGGAAGCCATAAGGCAGGTCCAGTGCGATGTGGGCAGGGAAAACTGCATGTATATCCATGTTACTTTGGTTCCCTATATTGCAAAAAGCGGGGAACAAAAGTCAAAGCCCACGCAGCACAGCGCAAAAGAACTTTTGGGGCTTGGGATTCAGCCCGATGTTATGGTTTGCCGTTCTGAAATTCCTTTGGAAAAGGGCTTGAAAGAAAAAATCGCCCTATTTTGCAATATCAGAAAGGAATGTGTTATTCAAAATCTTGACGCACCCACTTTGTATGAAATACCCCTTGCCCTTGAAAAAGAGGGCTTTGCGGATGTGGTGTGCGAAAGGCTAAATCTTAAAACCGCATCGCCTGATTTGACTGAATGGGCGGCCATGGTGGCGCGCTTAAAGTCCATTGACAAGAACAGGACCGTTACAATTGGCCTTGTTGGTAAATATGTAGCCTTATATGACGCTTATTTAAGCGTTGTTGAAGCGCTTAAACACGGCGGGATTGAAAATGATGTGAATGTTAATATAAAATGGATTGACTCTGAAACTGTGACGGAAAAAACAGCCCCCGAAATCTTTAAAGACGTTGACGCGATAATTGTTCCGGGAGGCTTTGGCGACCGCGGGATTGAAGGGAAAATCCAAAGCGCGAAATACGCGAGGGAAAATAAAATCCCGTATTTTGGAATTTGCCTTGGAATGCAGATTGCGGCTGTTGAATTTGCAAGAAATGTTATGGGGCTGGCTGACGCAAACAGCGAGGAAATGGACCCGAATACCCAAAACCCCATAATTCATATCATGCCTGAAAAACGCGACCTTGAAGATATAGGCGGTACCTTAAGGCTTGGGCTTTACCCGTGTAAGTTAAAGGAAAATACGTTAACATACAGCATATATAATGAAAATTTAATTTATGAAAGGCACCGGCACAGGTATGAATTTAACAATAAATACCGTGATTCGGTGGAAAAACACGGCATGATAATAACCGGGGTTTCACCGGACAACCGCCTTGTGGAAATAGTGGAATTAAAGGATCATCCGTGGTTTGTCGGGGTACAGTTCCACCCTGAGTTTAAATCCCGTCCAAACCGCGCGCACCCGTTGTTTAGGTCCTTTATCCACGCGGCAAAAGTGAGAAAGGGATTATAAAAATAAAGCCTTGCGAAAGCAAGGCTTTTTGTTTTTTGCCAAAATTAGTTTTGCGGTTTACAAATATGTTTTGTCCATGTTATATAACTTTATTTCTCAACACGCCTATTTTTTCAATTTCACATTCCACTATGTCGCCGGGCTTTAAAAACCTTGGCGGGTCAAATCCCACGCCAACCCCTGAGGGGGTGCCGGTGGAAATCACGGTTCCGGCTTTCAGGGTCATGCCTTTTGAAAGCTCGGAAATAATGTAGGGGATTGAAAAAATCATGTTTTTGGTGTTGTTATTCTGCCTCAATTCCCCGTTTACATAGGATTTAATATTTAAGGTGTGGGGATTTGGGATTTCATCCTTAGTTACAATATAGGGGCCCATGGGGCAGAAAGTGTCAAGGCTTTTCCCAAAAAACCACTGGTTGTGCTTGTATTGGATATCCCTGGCGGATACGTCGTTTAAGATGGTGTATCCAAACACAAACTCAAGCGCCTCATCTTCGCTTACATTTTTGCAGTCTTTTCCGATAATTAAGGCAAGCTCTGCTTCATAGTCCAATTCCCTTGTAAAATCTTTGTGGGAATTTACCGCGCCAAGATGGCCCACTGCCTTATCCACTCTTTTTGAAAAATAAACGGTGTCTTTGCGTTCTGTTATATTGCGTTTTAACGCTTTGTTGGTTTCCGCCACATGGTCCATATAATTTATGCCTAGACAAATTACATCCCCTACGGGGTGGGGGATGGGGGCTTCGAATTTTATGCCTTTTATGCTTATGGCGTCATCAATTGAAAGCGAGCCCTCCTTTAGCGCTTCAAATTCCTCTTTTGTGTGGTTTTTTATAAATGTAAGCATATCGGGATAATTTATTGAAAAATATTCAAAAGGATAAAAATAGTTTTCGTTTTTCGCTAAAACTCCCAACTTTGTTTCGTTGTAAGTAAAAATCTTCATAAAAAAACCCCCTTGCTGCTATTATACAGCAAAGGGGGTTTTTTTACCATATTTTTTTGCAACAAGCTTATGGTATTTTATTTAAAGGAAAAAGTGGCGCTAAAATTTTGGGTTAATTCATTTTTTCAAAATTGTTTATTTCAACCTGCCCCTCAAAGGCGTAGGCGTTATTTAGTTTTAATACATCACTGAAGAAGTTTAAAGGAACATAAGTCCTGTCGCCTTTAATAATGGGGACGTTATTTAGCGTTATAGTTTCGTTGCCTGCTAAATATTCGCAGCTTCCGATTGTCAATTTTACGTTGTCATCAATCATAACGCTTTTATCCGCTTCATTCCAGGTAACTTTTTTAGACAAAGCTTCGGAAACCGCCCTGATTGGGACATATATCACGCCGTCAATATCTATTGCGGCGGCATTTTCCAACACTTTGTTTTCAACCACAATTGGAAAGATTGTAATCCCTCCGGGGTTAAATATGTGGTATTCTTTTTTCTCTAAAACCACGATTTTTGACGGGGTGGCGATTGCGGGAATGGATTTTGTGCTTTGGGAATAATAAACTAAAAGTTTTCTGCCTTTTATGCGTCCTTCAAATTTGCCGCCGTCTGCGTCAATAATCTGGGTGTTTTCGTCCACATTCAGTTTTAGGGTTTTGTCGCGGCTTACAAGTTCGTCGTCGAATAAGTCCGCTTTAACAAAGCCTTCGTTTTTTCCCGTTATGGCTTTTACCGCATACTGGGGGGGATAAATCATGATCATCATCGCGTCCGCTTCGTAAAAGCCTGTAAGTTCCGCCCCGATTTCAAGTTTTGCGTCTTCTGCTATGTAAGTGTCATTTGTGATTACAAAGTGGAATTCACTATCCCCTTCGCCTGCCATGATTAAATGCTTTAAGCCGTTTTGGGCAGTTTGGATGCCGGTTACTTTTCCTGTCAGGGATATATAATAACTTCTTTGTTCTTCATCCATTATTTTATGGGGTTCTAAATCCACATAAATATCATTATTTGCTAAAACCGCGCCGCCGTGGCTTCCTAAAAGCGACAGGCCTAAAATGATTGAAATTACTCTATTTTTCTTCATTTTTTTGCCTCCTTTTTGTTTTGTGTACTTCTTTGACGGGGTATAAAGTAAAAAGGTTGCAGGATTTGTAAAATTTTTTATGTTTCAATTTTAAAGAAAAAAATTGTGGTAATTTAAGTGTTTTGTTTTGACAGATTATTTGTCAAAATATCAAAAAGGCGCGTTTTGCGCGTCTTTTTTTACGGTTGTAAAGGGGTTTTAAAGGTGATAATATAAAAAGAGGTATTTTATTATTGTTAAACAAAATTTGTTTTGGTATAATTTTTATACTACATAGCTTAAAGGAAGATGTTAATGGATAGAAAAGTTTTAAAACAGGCGTCGAAGAACTTGGATTATGGGCTTTTGATTATTACAATAATAACCGCGGTTTTCGGCATGGTTGTTATAAATTCCGCGGCGCACAGCTTTTCAAACGCGGGAAGGATTATGTTTTCACAAGGGATTGCCTTTGGGATTGGATTGGTTGGCATAGGTATTATTTTATTTATTGACTATGATTTTTTGGGCCGTATATGGAAATTTATTTTAGGCGCGTGCGTGGTTTTGTTGGTTATAACGCTTTTTATTGGAAAAGGAAAAAGCGAGGTTGGAACAACGGGGTGGATTTATATAGGCTCACAGAGTTTTCAGCCTTCGGAAATTGTGAAAATCGGGTTTATCATAACTTTCGCGCGCCACATCAGCCTTGTGCAGGAAGATTTGAATTTGCCAAGAAATATTATTCTTTTATTACTGCACGCAGGGCTTTACACCGGGCTTGTGATTTTGCAAAACGACTTTGGGACGGCAATGGTGTTTGTGTTTATTACCGTATGCATGCTCTTTATCGCGGGAATAAGCTATAAATATGTTTTTCTGGCAATTGGGGCAGCGTTGGTGTCAGCGCCTGTGATTTGGGCGTTTTTAAAGCCCTATCAGAGAAACCGCATTTTTGCATTTTTAAACCCTGAAGAAAACCCGCTGGGGTATGGGTACCATGTCATTCAGTCAAAAATCGCGATAGGGTCGGGCCAGATAATTGGCAGGGGATATATGGAAGGGACCCAGACCCAGATGGAGTTTTTGCCGGCAAAGCACACCGACTTTATCTTTGCGGTAATAGGCGAAGAATTCGGTTTTGTGGGGGCCGCGGTTGTTATTGTATTGCTTTTCACAATTGTGCTGCTTTGCATTAATAACGCCAAAAAGGCGGCGGACCCGTTTGGTGAGTTAATTTGTGTGGGCGCAAGCGCGATGTTTTTGTTCCATATTGTTGAAAATATTGGAATGTGCATTGGGATTATGCCTGTTACGGGAATTCCCCTTCCTTTTATAAGCGCGGGGGGCACTAATCTTTTGACAAGTTTGATTGCCATAGGCCTGGTGTTAAATGTCAGGCTGAGAAGCAATACAATGGTAAACGGATAAAAAAAGGATGCCAAATTTTTGGCATCCTTTTTTATCAATTTTTTAAATTTTATCAATTTTTTAAAGCGTGTTTAAAATGCTTTTTTGCAGCTCATAAAATTCAGCGCTTCCTAAGTTTTTGGCATTTTCTGAAACGGTAAATTCCCTTTTGATGGTGGCGGGTTTGTCTGAAATAATATAAATCCTGTCGGAAAGAAGGATGGCTTCTTCCACGTCGTGGGTTACCAAAAGGGTTGTTATGTTCATTTTTTTAACCACACCGCTTAACCAGTTTTGAAGTTTGCGCTTAGTTATCGCGTCAAGTTTTGCGAAGGGTTCGTCCAAAAGCATTATTTCGCCGGAAAAAAGGTATGTCCTAAGAAGGGCAGCGCGCTGCCTCATGCCCCCTGAAAGTTCCTTCGGGTATTTTTCGCCATAGCCTTCAAGGCCGAATAAGGGCATATATTTGCCGGCAATTTTTCTTGCGTTTGCTTTTTTCTCCCCTTTTATTGTTAGGGGCAAGGTTACGTTGTCATATATGTTTTTCCAGGGCAATAATAAATCGTTTTGCTGCATGTATCCGATAATCCCGGTTTTTCCCGTAATGTCCTTGCCGTTTACATAGATGTTGCCGCCATCAGGTTTAATGAGCCCTGCGATTATATTAAAAATTGTGGTTTTCCCGCTGCCTGAAACACCTAAAATGCTGACAAATTCGCCTTTATCCACATAAAGGTTTATGCCGTCTAAAATGAGATTGTTATCAAAGCTTTTTTTAATATTATTTACTTTAAGCATAATATCACTTCGGCAAAAATTCGTTTGTAAAGGCCTTGTCAACATCTAACGGCACAGGGATTACGCCGTTTTCATAGAGGAAATCCCCAAGGTTTTCCCACATTTCCCGCTTCATTTCACCCCAGTAAGCGGAGTCGCTTATATATTCATTCTTTAGGTATTCCTGGCTTTTTATCACTAATTCCCTGTCAAGTTCGGGCGCGTACTTCAATAATATTTCTGCGCATTCTTTTGGGTTTTTGATACAGTCGTTATAGCCGCGGGATGTTGCTTCCAAAAAGTCTTTCACAGCTTGGGGGTTTTGGTCAATGAATTTTTGGCTTGTTATAATTACAGGGGTATAAAAGTCAAGGCCGTAGTCAATTAGGGGGAAGTAGTTTAAGGGTATATTTTTAACTTCAGCGGCAATACCGTCCCAAGCGTAGTAAATCCATGAAAAGTCCACGTTCTTTTCGGTCGCGGCGAAAAAGTCCAAGGAGAAATCCGCCATGTACTGGACTTTGTTTGCGTCGGCGTTTTCCGTTTCCATTATCTTT
>JAAYMJ010000135.1 GCA_012521455.1 Clostridiaceae bacterium | reverse complement strand
ATTTTAGGAGGTGCGGCAATTGGAATTAAGAAGGGAATCAAATGTTTTTAAAATACTGGCACCTGTTTTAATTATCGTTTTGTTAACGCTTTTAGGAGTGGTAATTGGTTTTGTTATTTCACGATCTGACGATAATAATAGAATAATGCACCATATTTATATAAATGATATCCGCATAGGGAATATGGACAAGGAACAGGCAAAATTGGTTCTTTCAAAAAAGTATGATAATAACAATGATAACTTTATAACCATATTTTTCGATAACCAAAAGCATGATTTTAAGCTGGCTGACCTTGGAATTACATACGATTTAGACCATACAATTAATAAAGCCCTAAAAGAGGGGCAAAACCAAAAGGGCGTTTTTTCAAAAATTTTTAAATTTACATACAGGTTTAGGAAAAAGGTTTTGCCCTTAAGCATCCGTTTGGATGAAAAAGTTTTTGATAAAATTGTGGGTGAACTGCTATCGGAAATAAACAAAGAGGCAACCGAGGCTAAAATTGAGATTATCAATGATGAGCTAATAATCGTAAACGGCAAAAGCGGCGTAGGCTTTAGCAGGGACGACATAAAAAAAGAAGTGATAAATGCCGTGATAAATGATATAAAATCCATCAAACTGTTTTCAAAGCAGTTAAAACCAAAAGAAATCAATGTGGATGAGCTGTATGAGGAATTTACTGGGGACCCTGTTGACGCCCATTTTGAGGTAAAAGACAACGAGGCTGTTTTGATTGCGGAAAAATACGGCGTTACATTTGACAAGGAAGTTGCCAGAAAGATTATAGAAGAAAACCGCGAAGAAGGGAAACGTTTCACAATCCCTGTAACCCTCATTAAACCTAAACGTTTTCAGGATGAAATCAAGGATTATTTATTCCGCGATGTTTTGGGCGAGTATTCCACAGGGTACCAGACATCAAGCGTAAACAGGGCAATAAACGTGGAACTTGCAAGCTCAAAGCTAAATGGTGTGGTACTAGGCCCGGGGGATGAGTTTTCCTTCAACAATGTGGTGGGGGAGAGAAGCGCGAAAAACGGCTATAAAACCGCCCATGTGTATATTGCAGGCATGATTGAAGACGGTATCGGCGGGGGCATTTGCCAGGTTTCTTCCACCTTATATAACGCTGTTTTAAAATCAAATTTAGAAATTACCGAACGAAGGAACCACCAGCTGATTGTGGGCTATGTGCCGTTAGGGCAGGACGCGACGGTGTCTTATGGCGCCATTGACTTTAAGTTTAAAAACAACACCGAATACCCGATAAAAATAGTAACAACCAATAAAAACAGGGTAATGCATGTAAAAATTTTAGGCACTAAATTTGAAAATATTGATATTTCAATTGAAAATAAAATCCTTTCTACCACACCCTATACCACAATAGAAAAATTGGACCCCTCACTCCCTGCGGGGGTTAGGAAGGTTACCCAAAAAGGCGCAAACGGGTATGTGGTGGAAAGCTATAAAATTATTAAAAAAGACGGAAAAATCATTGACAGGGTTTATCTGGGGAAAAGCACCTATAAACCCACAAACGAATATGTTTCTGTCGGCACAAACCCGACAATTTCAATTGACCCTCAAAATGATGGTATTGATACCCAAAATAATTTGGTGAATGAAGAAAATAACGGCCAACCCGTAATAAACGAGCCCGCGCAAGACGTGCAAAATAGCCAACAGCAGGCGGAAAACCCGGATTTACAAAATACGCAAGACATATTTTTTGAGTGAAGGTACTAAATAGCAGGAAAGGAATGATCCAATTGCCTAAGAACACTTATGACAATACAAGCATAACTTCGTTAAAAGGCGCAGACCGCGTAAGGAAGCGCCCGGGGGTAATATTTGGCTCTGATGGCATTGAGGGCTGCCAGCACTCGTTTTTTGAGATACTCTCAAATTCCATTGACGAAGCAAGGGAAGGCTATGGCAAAGTTATTGAGGTTACCCGCTTTAAGGATTTGTCCATTCAGGTGAAAGACTACGGCCGCGGCGTTCCGGTGGAGTACAACCCCAAAGAGGAAAGATATAACTGGGAACTTGTGTACTGCGAACTCTACGCCGGGGGTAAATACAATAAAGAAACCAACTACGAATACAGCTTAGGGCTAAACGGGCTAGGCGCCTGCGCGACCCAGTACAGCTCTGAATATATGAATGTCACGGTTTTCCGCGACGGCTACAAATATGAGCTTTTCTTTGAAAAAGGCGAAAATGTGGGCGGGCTTTTTAAGGAGCCTTATAAATATGAATCCACAGGGACAATACATAAATGGAGGCCTGACAGGGAAGTTTTTACAGATATTGACATACCGTTAGAGTATTTTTTGGACGTATTAAAAAAACAAGCGGTGGTAAACAAGGGCTTAAAATTTAAATTTTATTATGAAACTGACGAAGGATTCGACGAGTACGAATTTTACTACGAAAACGGTATAAACGACTATATACAGGAAATCGCCGGCGGCACAAACTTTACAAAACCCGTCTATTACGAAGGTGAAAGGCGGGGAAAGGACCGGGAGGACAAGCCCGAGTACAAAGTCAAAATGCAGGTGGCATTTTGCTTTAGCAATGAGAAAAATTTGATTGAATATTACCACAACTCCAGCTTCCTCGAGCACGGGGGCTCCACTGAAAAGGCGGTAACAGCCGCTTTTGTGTACGCCATTGACCAATATATCAAGCAGAATAATAAATACAACAAAAACGAAGCAAAAATTACCTTCAACGATGTTGCCGACAGCCTTGTCTTAATTTCCAACTCCTTTTCCACCATGACAAGCTATGAAAACCAGACCAAAAAGGCAATAACCAACAAATTCATCCAAGAGGCTATGACGGAATTTTTAAAGCACAATTTAGAGGTTTATTTTATTGAAAACAAAGAAGAAGCGGACAAAATCGCCGACCAGGTATTGTTAAATAAAAGAAGCAGGGAAACCGCTGAAAAAACAAGGACAAGCATAAGGAAAAAACTCTCCGGCAACATGGACGTTACAAACAGGGTCCAAAAATTTGTGGACTGCCGCTCAAAAGATGTCTCAAAGCGGGAGCTTTATATCGTGGAAGGGGACTCTGCGCTAGGTTCATGTAAATTAGCAAGGGACGCGGAATTCCAGGCCATTATTCCTGTCCGCGGGAAAATCCTAAACTGCTTAAAAGCTGATTACGATAAAATTTTCAAAAGCGAAATAATCATGGATTTAATAAAAGTTTTAGGCTGCGGGATTGAGGTTAAAAACAAGCACACAAAAGACTTGAACACCTTTGACATCAACAATTTAAGATGGAGTAAAATCATAATCTGCACCGACGCCGATGTGGACGGTTTCCAAATAAGGACCCTGATTTTAACCATGCTTTACCGTCTAGTCCCGTCGCTGATTGAGGCAGGGAAGGTATTTATAGCGGAAAGCCCGCTTTTTGAAATAACCACAAAGGATGAAACATATTTTGCCTACAGCGAAAAGGAAAAAGCTGAAATCCTAAAGAAAATCGGGAACAAAAAATATACCATAAACCGCTCTAAAGGCCTTGGCGAAAACGAGCCTGAAATGATGAGGCTTACCACCATGGACCCAAAAACCCGCAGGCTTATTAAAGTTGTACCCGATGAGGCCAAGAAAACCGCGGAGATGTTTGAACTACTTTTAGGCGATAATTTGCAGGGAAGAAAGGACTTTATAGCTGAAAACGGGAAATATTACCTTGATATGGTTGATGTAATGTAAAAAAAGCCGTGAATATATAAATTCACGGCTTTTTATGTAACAGTAGTATAAAGTTTTTGGGAACAAGCTAAAAGAGTAAAATTTAGGTACAAAACCAAAAAAGCCGCGTTTTGCGGCTTTTTGGTTTATAAATATTAAAATGATGATTGTTCGGTTCTTTCGATTATTTCATCCTGAAGCGCTTTGGACAGGTTTCTGAAGTGGTCGCTGTATCCCGCAACCCTTACAATGAGGTCCCTGTATTCTTCAGGGTTCTGCTGCGCTTTAATGAGGGTCTGCTTGTCAATTACGTTAAACTGGATGTGGTGCCCATCCATCTGGAAATATGCCTTAATGAAGTTTGCAAGGTTCAAAAGCCCTTCTTCCCCTGCAAGCAGTGACGGTGTGAATTTTTGATTTAACAATGTCCCGCCCGTCTTTAGATGGTCCATTTTAGCGCAGGATTTAATAACCGCCGTAGGCCCGTTGACATCCGCGCCCTTTTCAGGGGAAATTCCTTCTGAAACAGGTTTTCCAGCAAGGCGTCCGTTGGGGGACGCGCCCATTACTTCGCCAAAGTAAACATGGCATGTGGTGGGCAACATATCAATCCTGTACTCGGCGCCTCTAACGCTTCTTCTACCAGTTACGGCGTTATAGTATGAATTAAACACCGCTTTCATAATATCGTCGGCGTAGTCATCGTCATTTCCGTATTTTGGCGTTTTTTCGCTTACCAACTCTTTTATGTGCTCATAACCTTCAAAGTTGTTTTCCAATGCCTTCAATAGTTCATCCATGGTAAACTTCTTATGGTCATAGACATTGTACTTAATAGCAGCCAATGAGTCGGTAATGGTGCCGATACCAACACCCTGGATATACATGGTGTTGTATCTTGCGCCGCCGGCGTTATAGTTTTTGCCCTTTTTAATGCAGTCGTCGGTGATTACTGAAATGAAGGGCACGGGCATGTATTTTTGATACAACCTTTCAATAATGTTGTTGCCCTCAATTTTTATATCAATAAAGTAATTCATTTGTTTTATAAATGCGTCATACAATTCCTCATATGACTTAAAATCCCTCGGGTCGCCTGTCTTTAAGCCTATCTGCTTATTGGTGTATTTGTCAAAACCATTGTTTAAGGTAATTTCCAAAATCTTTGGAATGTTAAAATACCCTGTAAGCCAATAAGCTTCCTTTCCTACACATCCTGTTTCAACGCAGCCCGTTGCGCAGCCTAAACGCGCGTCTTCCAAGGATTTCCCGGCGTTTAAAAGCTCCTGAACTATTGCCTCGGTATTGTAAAACGCAGGCTGACCCCAGCCCTTTCTTGCGATTTCACAGGCCCTCAACAAAAAGCCCATGGGCGTCTTTTTGGAAATTTGGACGTTAGAGCTTGGTTGCAAAAGTTTCATTTCGTCCATAACATCCAAAATTAAATAGCTTACGGGATTTACGCCGTTTTGCCCGTCTTTGTTAATCCCGCCGGTATTAATATTTGCAAAGTCGGTATATGTGCCGCTTTCTTTTAAGGTAATGCCTACTTTCGGCGGCGCTGGCTGGTTGTTAAATTTAATCCACAGGCACTCTAAAAGTTCCTTTGCGAAATTGTCGTCTAAAATCCCGCTTTCCACATCCTTTTTGTAGAATGGGTATAAATGCTGGTCAAGGCGCCCAGGTGAGAAAGCGTCCCACGGATTGGTTTCAGTGGTTACCCCGATATGAACAAACCAATACATTTGAATTGCCTGATAGAAAGTTTTTGGGGCAAACTCGGGAACCACCGAGCAGTTTTCGGCAATCTGTAAAAGCTCTTTCTTCCTTTGCGTATCCGTTTCTTTCTTCGCAAGCTCGAAGGCATACTGGCTGTAGCGTTTACCGTAGATAATAATCGCGTCGCAGGCGATTTTCATAGCCTCAAGCTCGGCCTTTTTGTCCCACGCTTCCGGGTCATTTAAAAAATCAAGACTTGCGATAGCTTCATCAATATCCTTCTTAAAATCGGAAAACCCCTTGTGATAAAAACTATCCCCTGCCGCAGTGTGGCCTGGCGCGCGCTGTTCCATAAACTCAGTGAAAATCCCCGCAGCATAAGCGTCCTTCCACTTTTGGCTCATGGAATTCATGATTTTGTGCCTCATGGAGCGCTTTTCCCAATAGGGGATGATTTCTTCAGATTGGATTTTTCTGACTTCATCGGTCACGGTAAAGTTAATTAACTTTCTGTTGTGCATTACGTCAAGGTCTTCTAACGTATGGCAGCAAAGCTCAGGGAAAGTTGGGGCCCCTTGGGGGCTTGCGCCTTTTTCCCCGACGATTAACTCGCCGTCGCCAATGTATAAAGTGCGGTTTTCCATAAAGTGCTTAAAAGCCAATGCACGCAGAATTGGTATTTCAACAGTACCCTCATATTTTTTATATGCCTCTGTATATAAACGGGCCCTTTCAATTGAAATATAAGGTTGTGTTGTAACGCTTTCTTCGCGCAATTTTTTTGTTCTTTCAGTTGAGCCTCTCATAGTCAAAACCCCTTTTTGATATAATTATCCGCCAATTTTTGTGTCAAAGCCTGCTTTTTGAAAAGCCTGCAAAATTTCATTCATTTTCTTTATATCAGGCGCCTTAAATTTTGCGCCCTTATAATCCATGCCTAACTTTTCGTATTTGTGGCTCCCCGTGTCGTGATAGGGAAGAAGGGACACTTTTTCAATTTTCAAATCCTTTATAAAATCAATGGTTTCGCCGATATATTCCGTGTTTACCTTATCAATTAAGGGAAGCCGCAAATATACTTTTGCGTCTTTTGTTAACTTTTTTAAATTTTCCAAAATCAGTTCATTCGGCCTTCCTGTTAATTTCTTATGTATACCGGACTTTATGTGTTTTAAGTCATACAAAAAAATATCGGTGTAAGGAATAATTCGCTCAAAGCTTTCATAGGGAACATCCCCGCAGGTGTCAACCGCTGTGTGGATGTAATTTTTCTTGCAAAGTTTTAGTATTTCTTCCAAAAAATCAATTTGCATAAGCGGTTCCCCGCCTGAAAAGGTAACCCCGCCCCCCGATTCCTCGTAAAAGGGCCTGTCTTTTTCAATTTCTACTAAAAGTGAATCAGGCGTATAGTAAATCCTGTTGAAGTTTTTAACGTCATATTTGTCGTTTTCTGTCGGTGAGGTTAAAAAGCTTTCAGGATTGTGGCACCAAAGGCACCGAAGCGGACATCCTGAAAGAAAAACCGTCGTCCTTATCCCCGGGCCGTCATGAACCGAAAAGCGCTGAATTTTAAAGACCAAACCTTGTATCAAAATATCAATCCTTCACAGTAAAATTATGCTTTTATTAATTTAATTGTAATCAATTTAATATTTAATGTCAACAAATTAATTAAATATCCTAAAACTTTGGCTTTTCGTATAAATAACATTGCCTTTGGAAAAAATATTTGGTTACTTTTTCATTTGAAAACCGCTTTTTTTCAGGGTTTATAATAAATTTATAAAAATATTTTT
>JAAYMJ010000134.1 GCA_012521455.1 Clostridiaceae bacterium | reverse complement strand
CACCACCCCGCCTTTGCCTACCTTTTCCCTTCCCGCCTCAAACTGGGGCTTTACAAGGCACACCACCTGCCCCCCGTCTTTAAGAAGGGAGTGGGCAACGGGAAGCACTAGTTTTAGCGATATAAATGAAACGTCAATGGACACAAAATCCAGTTTTTCTGAAATATCTTCTTCCTTGACATAGCGGATATTAGTCCTTTCCATCACAACAACGCGGCTGTCATTTCTCAAAGACCAGGCAAGCTGGCCGTAACCCACATCCACGGCGTACACTTTTTTTGCCCCGTTTTGAAGCATACAGTCGGTAAAACCGCCGCTTGAGGCGCCAATATCCATGCAGGTTAATCCCTCAAGCTTTAAATTAAAGGAATTGACAGCTTTTTCTAACTTATACCCGCCGCGGCTTACATACCTTTCTTCCCCGCCTCTTACTTCAATAACATCATCTTCAGAAACTAAAAGGCCCGCCTTGTCCGCCTTTTGGTTGTTTACAAAAACACAACCCGACATAATCAGCGCCTTAGCTTTGTCACGCCCGCTGGCGAAATTGTTTTCCACTAAATATATATCAAGCCTTGTTTTCACCTTTACCTCCGCAAATCATTTGCAATTTTTTCGGCAACACTTTTTGCATCCAGCCCATACAGCCACAATAACTGTTCCACCGTCGCCGCAGGGGGGATTTCCCCTTCTATCCCCATGGTTTTTACTGTGATTTCTTTGTCCATATCCAAAACCATGCTCTTCACGCTTTCGCCAAAACCGCCCTTTATCACATTTGCCTCAATGGTGTAAAGCCTTTTGGTTTTTTTAGAAGAACTTATTATGGTTTGTATATCTACGGGCTTTACGGTTTTAGCATTAATAACCTCAACATTTATGCCTTTTCCCTTTAACATCTCATGGGCTTTTAGGGCAATTCCAACCATAAAACCTTCCGCAACTATTGTGGCGTCATTCCCCTGTCTTAGGATTTCGCTTTTCCCAAACACAAACTCCCCTTCACTAAAGGTAACAATCTCCCCTCCGCGGGGGTATCTTATGGCAATAGGGCCTTTGTGCTCTTTTACCGCGTACCAAAGCATTTTCCTTAACTCATTGAAATTTGCCGGGGACAATATGGAAATATTGGGCATATGGGAAAGGTATGAAATATCAAAAATCCCCTGGTGGGTTTCCCCGTCCTGTGGCACAAAACCAGCCCTGTCCACACAGATTACCACATGCTTTCCCGTTAAGCATATATCATGAAGTATTGAGTCATACGCCCTTTGCATAAAGGAGGAATACACGCTTACCACGGGAATACCGCCCCCCTTTGCAATTCCTGCCGCAAACGTGAGGGCGTGCCCTTCCGCAATCCCCACATCAAAAAACCTTTCAGGGAATTTTGCCGCAAATTTAGTAAGCCCGCTGCCTTCCTTCATTGCGGGCGTTATAGCGCAAACTCGCGGTTCTGATTGGGCAATCTTTATAAGCTCATTCCCAAACACATTTGAATAATCCAGCTTTTTGTCAAAATCCCCGTTTTCCACATTAAATGGGGGCACACCATGGAACATATCGGGCTTGTTTTGGGCATATTTATACCCCTTGCCCTTTACGGTTTTCACATGAATAACAATGGGGCCCTTCATCTTTTTAGCCCTCTTGAAAAAGTCCGTAAGAAGCATTATATTGTGCCCGTCCAACGGCCCGAGGTAAGTTAAGCCTAAATCCTCAAACAGCACAGGGGTAATTAAATTTTTCATGTCGCTTTTGATTTTGCTTATTACCCTTGCGATATCCTTGCCCACTGCAGGGATTTTTTCAATCTTTTGCTTTATTTCATCCCTTGATAAATAATAGCGGGGATTTGTCCTTATTTTTGACAAATACTTAGAAAACGCCCCCACGTTTTTACCGATGGACATTTCATTATCGTTTATAACTATTATGATATTTTGTTTTGTATGCCCAATGTGGTTTAGCGCCTCCCAGCAAAGCCCGCCGGTTAGGGCGCCGTCGCCTACAACGGCTACCACATGATAGTTTTCGCCTTTCATATCCCTCGCTGTCGCAATCCCTGAGGCTACGGACAGCGAGGTGCTGGAATGCCCCGTGTTAAATACGTCGTATTCGCTTTCCTCTTCCTTTGGAAATCCTGAAATCCCGCCATACTGCCTTAAGGTGAAAAATTTATCCCGCCTTCCCGTTAAAATCTTATGGGTGTAGGACTGGTGCCCCACGTCCCAAATGATTTTATCTTTCGGCGCGTCAAAGGCAAGATGCAGCGCAATAGTCAATTCCACAACACCTAAATTAGATGACAAATGTCCGCCGTTTAAGGACAAAGATTCTAGCAAAAACCCCCTGATTTCCTCAGGGAGTTTTAAAATTTCCGAAGTATCCAACGCTTTTAAATCATCCGGACTATTTATTTTATCTAATATTTTTCCCATTAGAACTTTTCCTTCCGCCTTTTTTACGAATTTCAAAGATTGATATTACCCTGGCAACAAAAAATATAATGTCATTCCCTTTAATAATTGCCAAAGTCTTACCCAATGCTTTGCCGCCAACCGTAATAGCGGCAACCAATCCCGTCATTACAAGGCTTAGCCAAATGACGTTTTTGATTGAATACGCTACGCTAATTTGAGCGATGATTGAAGCAACGGTCGCGCCGCTTATAATGCTTGCAATATCGCCCACCACGTCATTGCAGAAATTTGAAACTTTATCAGCGTTTTTTATTAATTGTATGGCGCGCTTTGCGCCAAAAACCCGCCTTGCCGCCATGGAATGAAAGGGCGCGGGGTCGGCGCTTGTAACGCTTATGCCTATTATATCAAAAATAATACCCAACAGGATTATAAGAAAAAGTATAAAAATGCTCGGAAAAACCGGCAAATACATAAGCAGCGAGTCCGCTGTAAGATTTAGCACCAAAGACAGGACAAAGGTCACAATAACCGTTGTCCCAATCCACCTGAAATTTATAAGCCGGGACTTTTTTTGCTTTTTTTGGTGCGCCTCATCCACAAAAATTCACCTCAAGTATAAATCTATGTAAAATGGTGGCAATACGTGAAGTAAACTT
>JAAYMJ010000133.1 GCA_012521455.1 Clostridiaceae bacterium | reverse complement strand
TTTGTTAAATCATATATGGTTACTGTTTTGTTATTTATAGGTATAATACCAATGATATTTTATAAACTTATATATACCCTATTTATAGCGAATGGAAAACAGAAAATATCCTTTACTATATTATTAATTTCTGTCATCTTAAATGTTATTGGTAACTTTATATTTATACCATTTCATGGTATAAACGGGGCTGCCATAACATCTGTAGGTTCATATATAATTTGTGGATCTGCATTCTTATATGTATTTAAAAAAGAATTTGATATTAAATGGAAAGATATATTTATATTTAATAAACAAGAAATAAAAAGGATTAAAATATATAGTAAAAAGAAAAAAAATCATTCTGCTTGACAGGCACTTTTCAAAATTTTGCGGCATAAAATAGTAATACTAATCTTTCGTGTTAGTATTACTTTTTTTTCTGCCGCAAATTGGAGGTGCATGTCGTGCTTTTGCTTCTTGCCAAAATTATTTTGCATTGTCTTGGTTACATTGGCCATCTCACAAACACAAGTGCTTTCCCCCAGCCACTTTCTGCCCAGGAAGAAAAAGAATACTTTGAAAGGTACAAAAACGGGGACCAGGAAGCTAAAAATATTTTAATAGAAAGGAATTTACGATTAGTTGCCCATATAGTTAAAAAATACCAATCCACAGGCTATGACTGCGACGATTTAATTTCCATAGGCACAATCGGATTAATTAAAGCAATAACGACTTTCGACCCGGAAAAAAACACCCGGCTTGCGACATACGCTTCCCGCTGCATTGAAAATGAAATACTTATGTGCCTAAGGGCTTCAAAAAAAATGCAAAGTGAAGTGTCCTTGCAGGAGCCCATCGGCTTTGACGGCGAAGGAAACGAAGTCAGCCTAATGGATATATTAAGCTCATACGTTGATGTGTCAAAAAGCGTTGAGTTAAATTTTCAAATCAAAAAATTGTATGAAAAAATTTCACAACTTTTAAAAGGCAGGGAAAAGCTGGTTTTACTTTTAAGATACGGGCTAGCTAACGGCTGCACCTTAACTCAGAGGGAAATTGCCAAAAAACTTGGGATTTCACGTTCTTATGTTTCCCGTATTGAAAAAAGGGCGGTTAAAAAACTAATAAATGAGTTTAAGGGTGAAGATTTTCTCGACTAATTGGAATATATTTGTTAAAATATATTCCGAGGTGATTACATGAAAAAAACGGTGGATTTATATACTGACGGCGCTTGCAGCGGAAACCCCGGCCGCGGCGGTTACTGCGCTATTTTATCCTACATGGGAAGGGAAAAGGTTATAAGCGAAGGCTACTTAGAAACAACCAATAACAGGATGGAACTAATGGCGGCAATCGCAGGGCTTGAGGCTTTAAAAGAACCCTGCATTGTAAATTTATATACTGATTCCAAATATTTAGCCGACGCAATAAATCAAAAGTGGCTTTTTAACTGGGCCAGCAAAAACTGGAGAAAATCCGACGGCAAACCCGTTTTAAATGTTGACCTTTGGATGAGGTTTTTAAAATTATATGAATACCATGAGGTAAACCTTATATGGGTAAAAGGCCACAACGGGCACGAGATGAACGAAAGGTGCGACAAAATTGCGGTTAGCGCATATAACAAAGAAAACCTTCTAATCGATGAAGGTTATTATCAATGAATAAAATTGCCCTTTGTATAGCAATAATACAATAAAAAAGAAACAGAGGGGAATTTGGATGATTGTTGCTGTACAAAAGGGATTGAATGAATTAAAGGAACAGCTTAGGAATATGGGCTATGACGTGGTGACATATTTGGAGTATGACCACCCCATTGACGCCATAGTTTATGAAAACATAGACATATCCCAAAACCTCTTTAGCTCAAACTACCATTCTTTTGACGGGAATTTTGGCATTTTAATGGTAAACGCCAAAAACAAAACCGCGCAGGAAATTGACGCTATATTAAAGAAAAAAGTATACAGCCCCTTATTCTAAAAAATCCCTATTTTTTTAATCGTTTTTTCTGTCAATAAACAAAAACCGCTAAATAGCGGTTTTTGTTTATATTTTATATTGAATTTTTAGATGAATAGGGATATAATATTTGAAGATTATAAAAGTACTGTAACAATCCGTTACAGAATTCTTATATAGGGAGGCAATTTCTTGATTTATTTTGACAATGCCGCAACTACTTTTTTAAAAAAAGAAGTATTAGATGAAATGATGCCATATCTAACCGAAGAATATGGCAATCCATCTAGCATATATAGACATGGCCAAAAAGCACAAATGGCGCTAATCCGCGCGAGGGAAACCGTTGCTAAGGCTCTAAACGCTGACCCCCGTGAAATTTACTTCACAGGTTCCGGAAGCGAGGCTGACAACTGGGCAATTAAAGGGGCGGCTTTCAGGAACAGGAAAAAAGGAAATCATATTATAACATCCAGCATTGAGCACCATGCGGTGCTTCACACCTGTGAGTATTTAGAAAAACAGGGGTTTCAAGTAACATATTTGCCTGTCGACGAATATGGTTTAGTGTCGGTAGAAGACGTTAAAAAAGCAATCACCGATGAAACTATTTTAATTACTATTATGTTTGCAAACAATGAAATCGGCACAATCCAGCCCATAAAGGAAATCGCGCAGATGGCGGGAGAAAAGGGAATCCTTTTCCACACAGACGCGGTTCAGGCGGTTGGCGCTTTGCCTATTGACGTCAAAGATTTAGGCGTTGATATGCTTTCCCTTTCTGCCCATAAATTTAACGGCCCTAAAGGCGTGGGCGCGCTATACATTAG
>JAAYMJ010000132.1 GCA_012521455.1 Clostridiaceae bacterium | reverse complement strand
CACTCCAAAAAAGAGGGCATAAGGGTACTTAAGTCCTTTGGCTATGAAGATTATAAATCAAGACTTTAAAAGGCGGTCATACCGCCTTTTTTTATTTTACAAGGTATTTCGCAAAACTACGGTTATAAAGATTATATGCCTGAAAGTGAATACCTGCGGCGTAAAATACTTTGGGGGTTTAAAAAATGTATTAAAATAAAGAGCTTGCGCAAAATTGAAGTTATATTTGTGCTTTTCATTTAACATGGGCTATTATAAAATACATAAATAAATATCCCCCCAAAAACGGGGGGTTTTTCATTTTCGGGCATAGCCCTACACACTACTGGCAACGCAAAAGTGCGTATTTTTTTGGCCTCCCAGATTGCATTTGTTACTTACTACCCGCAATCGGGTCATGTGGGCCGAATATACTTATTGCAAAGCTTTCCTGTCTCTTTTTAATTGTCCTGTCATATACTCTTTATCCGCTTTAGTATTCTTACCCACGGCATTTATATCCTTTATGCCAAAATTCCCTGTTTCGGTATGCAACATGTTCCCCCATTTTTAAAATATTATTAATGCACTTTTCCCCTTTAAATATAAAGGCCAATTAATTATATCACATATGGAAGATTTCTGTTCACCGGTTAACCTCCTTTGAACCATGCGGCCATAGCGTGGTTTTCACTATAACAAAAAGGCAGGCACGAAAGTGCCTGCCTTTATCTTTTTAATCTGAAATTTTATTAATATATTTAATTACCCCTTCGGCAATGGATTTTGCCAAAAGCGTCCTGAAATCCTCGTCATTTAGTTTTTCCAAATCCCCGGGGTTTGTTAAAAAGGCGCATTCAATTAGTACTGCGGGGTAGTTGTTATTCCTAATCACATACAAAGTTCCGCCGTCTCGGATTTTGTTGTCATTAAGACCGGTGTTTTCAACAATTGAATCCAAAATATACTGGCTGATTTCCTTGGGGTTCACAAAAACTCCAGAGCCTGCCTCAACGCTTTGGGAGTCGGGCTTGTAGAAAACCATGGTCCCTGAAACGCTTTCCCCGTTTTTCTCCACCGCGTTGCAGTGAATGCTGATAAACACTGTCGGGGCGGTATTATTTGAAATTTCCACCCTTTGGGGTAGTTCCAGCTTTTCTTTGTTGGAAAGCTTGCTTACAGGGGTTAGTATCACTTCTGACCCCGCGTCTTTTAAAAACTTTCCGGTCTTTTGCGTGATGTCCAAATTAATATCTTTTTCATAAACCTTTGTCCCGTCAGGGTTTACGCCGATTGCCCCTGGGTCAATGCCGCCATGGCCGGGGTCAAGCACAATTACAATGTCATTCCTTATGAATTTATCTTCCATGATGTATTCCTCATCTTCAAAAGCTTCATCCGCTGTGAAAAAAGCAATTTCCGTGGTGGAAGAAACACAAATGTCAAAGAAAAGCTCGCATTTTGTATAAATTTTTAAGGTGGTTTCCTTATTTTTTCTATCGCTTTCTAAAGTTATTCTTTCGATATACCCGTCATTTATTTCAATCCCGCCGTTACCAAAAGAGGTGGAGTTAATTTTTGCGGTGTAAATGCCATCTTCATATTCCCCGGCGGTCACTTTGAATTTACCGTCAAAAGACAGGGCTTTATTGGAAAGCCCGTCATATGAAATTTTGGAAAACCCGTCCAATATGTCGATTATTATTTTATTTTTCTGGGATTTTATCACATAGGAAGGATAATCCTCCACGTCCATCGCAATGCGGGAGAAGGTGTCATGGGTTGCGTACCTTATGTTTTTAACCAATAAACCCTCGTCAATTAAAGTTCCGTTTTTAAAAGTTAAGTAGGCGTTTGGGAAATCAAAAACTAAGCGGTTTGGCTCTTTTAACTTTAACACTTTCGGGGATTGTTTTAAACTTGTGTATATTATAATCCTGTCCCCGTATTCAAGCTCTTCATACTCAATTTTTGTAATGCCTGCCTTTTCTATTTTTTCCTCATTTTCATTCCCGTCATCATTTCCGTTTTCAACGGGTTTTTCCTCTTTAGGGGTCGGGGAGGCTTGTCCTCCGCCGTCTGCCTGGGAAGGCGCCTCTTTATTAATATGCACCTGCCTCAAATTGTCGTCAAAGGAAACGTGATAGCCCATATTTTCGCTGACAAAGCGGATTGGCACCATGGTCCTGTCATTGACGATTTTTGGCGGCGGGTCCTGGCGGTTCATTTCAATGGTCTTTCCGTTTAACACCGCCTGGTGGCTGTCTATTTTTAAAACTAAAGTATTTTTTTCAAGCTTAACCCCAACGGTATAGGTACTTTCATCCCAAGTTATTTCCCCACCTAATGCCTGGGTAATAAACCTTATGGGCACAAGGGTCCTGTCGTTTATTATAATGGGGGGAACGTCGGGGGTGATTTCCCTTCCGTTTACATAAAGGTAAATGGGAGGCGCGTTGTATTCATGCCATGCGTTATCGTAAAAATATCTATCCGCAAATGCAACCTGCATGTTAAATACTAATAAAAAAGCAATAAAAAGAAGCCCTACATAGACTGAGATTTTCTTCATGAAAAACCACCTCTATATAAGACTTCGACACAAAACTTCATTTCCCTTTGAAAAATAACAAATGTAAACTGATGTTAACATAATTGTAATAAAAGCATTAAAATGTGAGCTGTTCACCCACGGAATTCATTGGAATATTGTAGTGCTCATAGGCAAGGCGGGTTACCATCCTGCCCCTCGGGGTGCGGTTTATAAAGCCCAACTGCAAAAGGTATGGCTCATACACATCTTCTATTGTCCCGGGGTCCTCGCCGATTGTTGCCGCCAAGGTTTCAAGGCCCACAGGCCCGCCGCCGAAAACATTTATAATGGTAAGAAGCATGCGCTTGTCAATGTTGTCAAGCCCGATTGGGTCAATGTCTAGCATGGATAGCGCCTCATCCGCAACTTTTTTGGTAATAATGCCGTCGGCCCTGACTTGCGCAAAGTCACGGACCCTCTTTAACAGCCTGTTTGCAATCCTCGGGGTCCCCCTTGACCTTTTGGCGATTTCCAATGCCCCCCCGTCCTCAATTTCAATGTTTAAAATCCTTGCCGAACGTTTTATAATGTTTACAAGCTCTGTTTCCTTATATAGCTCGAGCCGGCAGATTACCCCGAAACGGTCCCTAAGGGGCGCGGATAACATCCCCGCCCTTGTGGTTGCCCCCACCAGTGTGAAGGGGGGAAGGTTAAGCCTGATGGATTGGGCGGAGGGGCCTTTCCCGATAATAATATCTAGCGCGAAATCCTCCATGGCAGGGTATAAAATCTCCTCAACACTGCGGTTTAAGCGGTGGATTTCGTCAATGAATAAAACATCATGGGGGGATAAATTAGTTAAAATCGCCGCCAAATCCCCCGGCTTTTCAATGGCAGGCCCGCTTGTTATCCTGATATTTACGTTTAATTCATTGGCGATAATGTTAGCAAGCGTCGTCTTACCAAGCCCCGGGGGGCCGTATAAAAGCACATGGTCCAGCGCTTCTTTTCTGTTTTTTGCCGCGTTTATGTAAATATCAAGCATTTCCTTGACTTTTTCCTGGCCGACGTATTCGCTCATTAACCGGGGCCGAAGGCTTGCGTCTATATCGCCGTCTTCGGCTAAAACCCTGCTGGCGATAAGCCTGTCTTCAAATTCCAACTACTTTACCTCCCTTACTTTTTCATTAAAACAGAAAGCGCCGCTTTAATGGTATCTTCCGTTGACAATCCTTCCTTTTTGACGGAAGATACCGCGTTTTTTGCCTCCTGCGGGGTATATCCCAAAACAATTAACGCCTCAACTGCCTCATCCTGCGCGCTTACAGGGGAGAGGCTTGTTGTAATCCCCTCATCAATTAAGGCGCTGTTTTTAAGCTTGTCCTTTAAGTCAATGATTATCCTCTGGGCTACTTTTGGGCCTATCCCTTGGGCTTTTTTAATCTGCTTCGCGTCATCAGTGATTATGGCTAATGCCAGTTCGGAAGGGGATAGCACCGACAAAACCGAAAGCGCGGCTTTTGGGCCTACCCCGTTTACCGAAAGCAAATTTTCAAACATATTAAGCTCAGAAACAGTCGCAAACCCGTACAAGTCCATGACGTCTTCCCGTATGTGCAGATATGTATGAAGGGTTGCTTCTTCGTTTATTTTAGGCAGTTGGGACAAACTTTGGGTGGAGGTAAATACCCTAAAACCAATGCCTGCTACGTCTAAAACCACAAAGTTTTCCCCAATCAGCGAAAGTTTTCCCTTTATGTATGAAATCATAACCTTTCCCCTTTTATGTTTTATTTATTCCTAAAATATTGCTCATTTTATGGGAATGGGCGTGGCAAAGGGCGATTGCCAAAGCGTCAGCCGCGTCGTCGGGCTTTGGTATTTGCGAAAGCCCCAAAAGGGTTTTTATCATGTGCTGGATTTGGTTTTTGTCCGCCCTTCCATAGCCCGTTACCGCTTGTTTTACCTGTAAGGGGGTGTATTCAAAAAACGGGATATTATATTGGGTACAGCACAGTATTATTATCCCTCTTGCTTGTCCCACGGAAAAAGCGGTTTTGGCGTTTTGGTTGAAAAACAGCTCTTCCACCGCCACCGCGTCGGGTTTAAAGGTTTTTATAATTAAACTGGTTTTTTCATATATTGTCAAAAGCCGCTGCGGCAAAGGCGCAGAGGCGTCAGTGGTTATTGCGTCATAAAAGAGGGGTTTTGATTTTACCCCGTCATATTCAATTACCGCGACCCCCACGATTGCAATGCCGGGGTCAACGCCAAAAATTATCATTATAATCCTCCAAAACCGGGTTTATTAATTATATTTTATCATATTGAAGCTAAAATTCAAGCAAATGCCTAGCCCACTTCTTTTTCCACAAGGCCCGCAAATTCCAAAATACTTCCCACCACATATTTGGGGCCGTATTCCATCAGTTTTTCAATGGGGGTCAGCGTATAGCTTACGGCGCACAAATTGCAGCCCGCGTTTTTCCCGCACTCCATGTCAAAAACGCTGTCGCCCACAAAATAGGTCTCATGCGGCAAAACCCCCAGCCTTTCGCAGGCTAAAAGCGCGGGTTCGGGGTGGGGCTTGTGGTTTTGGGTGTCATCGGGGGTTATTATCAAGTCAAATATGTCCCCGCAGCCCAACATTTTTATTTGTTTTTCCAGCACATGGGTGCGCTTTGATGTTACAATCGCAAGTTTTAAGTTTAATTCCTTAAGGCGCAAAAGCCCTTCCTTTGCGCCGGGAAAAGTTTTTATAAGATAATCATGCCCGTTTTCGTTAAAGTCCTTGTAAGCGTAATAAAGTTTTTCATGTTTTTCATAAGCTGACAAAGACTTAAAAAGGGGCCTTCCGTATAAGCTTAAAAACTCGTCATAGGGAATGTCGCGGTCAAGCACCGTTTTAAAGGCGTGTTTGTAACTTTCAAGAATTAAATCATTGGTATTTAAAAGTGTTCCGTCAAAATCAAAAAGCACTGCTTTAATGGGCATATTTTCGTCCT
>JAAYMJ010000131.1 GCA_012521455.1 Clostridiaceae bacterium | reverse complement strand
TTGTTTGTGGTATTTTAATAAATATGAAGACGGGCTGCTCGGCAGCCCTGATTATCATTTTAAGGATAAAGGAGTAAACTTTATGAAATCTGTAATAACCGTAATAGGAAAGGATAAGGTCGGGATTATCGCGAAAATCAGCACACTGCTTGCTGATAACAATGTCAATATTTTAGATATTTCCCAGACCATTATGCAGGATATGTTCACCATGATTATGATGGTGGATATCAAAGAATCAGCGGTGGATTTTTACAAGCTTTCCGAAAGCTTGGAAAAATTGGGGGAAGAAATTGGCGTGTCCATAAGAATCCAGCATGAGGACATATTTAAGTCCATGCACAGGATTTGAGCTGATTGAATAATAAAGAATGAAAGGCTGATGAAATTTGTTTACTCCATATGAAATTATGGAAACCATCAACATGATACAAAACGAAAACCTTGACATAAGGACCATAACCATGGGGATTTCCCTTTTCGACTGCATTAGCGACGACTATAAAAAAGCCTGCCAAAAGGTTTATGATAAAATAACAAAATGCGCCAAAAACCTGGTTAAAACCGGCGAGGACATAGAAAAGGAATACGGCATACCCATTATAAATAAAAGGATTTCAGTTACCCCCATATCCTATATAAGTTCCGCCTGCGGCAACCATGTGGAATTTGCGAAAATTTTGGATAAAGCCGCAAAAGAAGTCGGGGTAAATTTCATAGGCGGTTACAGCGCCCATGTGGCTAAGGGCTACACAAACTCATCCTATGAATTTGTAAAAAGCATTCCCGACGCGCTGTCTTCAACCGACCTTGTGTGTTCCTCTGTAAATGTTGCCACCACAAAGGCAGGCATTAACATGGACGCGGTAAAGCAAATGGGCGAAATTATCAAGGAAACCGCCCAAAGGACAAAGGACGGGCTGGGTTGCGCCAAATTTGTGGTATTTGCCAATTCCGTTGAGGACAATCCCTTTATGGCGGGCGCCTTTCACGGCACAGGCGAGCCTGAATGCGTCATAAATGTGGGCGTCAGCGGCCCCGGGGTTGTAAAATGCGCGCTGGAAAAAGTAAAGGGCGCGGATTTTGGCGTGGTGGCGGACACTATTAAAAAGACCGCCTTCAAAATCACCCGCATGGGCCAGCTTGTGGCGGTGGAAGCCTCAAAAAGGCTCGGGGTTCCTTTTGGGATTGTGGATTTGTCTTTGGCGCCAACCCCTGCCATTGGCGACAGCGTGGCTCACATTTTGGAAGAAATGGGCCTTGAAAAATGTGGGACCCACGGCACCACAGCGGCTTTGGCGCTTTTAAACGACGCGGTAAAAAAGGGCGGGGTTATGGCGTCAAGCTACGTCGGGGGCCTGTCAGGCGCCTTTATCCCCGTGAGTGAGGACGCGGGCATGATTGACGCCGCAAGCGTTGGCGCGCTTTCTTTGGAAAAACTTGAGGCCATGACCTGCGTATGCTCTGTGGGCCTTGACATGATTGCGGTACCGGGGGATACCCCCGCTGAAACAATTTCAGCGATAATTGCCGATGAAGTTGCCATTGGCGTTGTAAATAACAAGACCACAGCGGTTAGAATTATCCCCGCGCCGGGCAAAAAGGTGGGGGACATGGTTGAATTCGGCGGCCTTTTGGGCAAAGCGCCGGTAATGAAGGTAAATAACTACAAATGCGATGAGTTTATTAACAGGGGCGGAAGGATACCCGCTCCCATTCACAGCTTAAAAAATTAGTGCGGCCGGGGGGGATTTTTATGGATGATTTGTTCGCAAAACTTATAAAAATTGAAGAACGGGCGCAGGAAATATTCAAAGAAGCAGTCCATTATGAAAAAAACCTTGACAATGAAATCAAGGAAAAGACAGCGGCTTTGGAAGAAAAAATAAAAGAAGATACCGAAAAAAAGATAGCCGGGATTAAGCAAAACGACAAACAAGAGGTAGAACAAAAAATTGCCCAGATTAAACAAAAGCTTGAAGAAAAATTAAAAAGTTTGGAAAAAGAGTTTTCAGAAAACGCGAAAAAATGGGAAGATGAAATTTTTTATAATGTGATCAGGCGGTGATTTTATGCTTAACCTGTACAAATATGCCGGAGCCACCGCTAAAATAAAAGGCATGAACGGAAAGCTTTTGGATAAAACTGACTATGAACACCTCCGGAGTTTAAAAAGCGTTCCCGACATTTTGGAGTATTTAAAGACAAAGGAGACATATAAAAGGCTTCTTTCAGATTTGGCGCCCCATGAGTACCACAGGGGGCAAATTGAAAAAAGGATTTCCCTTTCTGCGTACAACGACTTTGTGGAAATTTTCAAATTTGTAAATGGCGGCACCAGAAGCTTTTTTAACATATATTTTATTTATTTGGAAATCAAGGTTTTAAAAAATATTATAAGGTGCATTTTTGACACAGGGGATGTTATCCCTGATTTGATGGTGTACCATGATTTTTTCAAAACCCATTCAAGTTTGGACATAGAGCAGTTGTCAAAATCAAAAACCCTGGATGAGCTTGTTTCAAAACTAAAAGACACCCCTTATTATAAGGTTTTGTCCACGGTGGACTTAAACGAAAAATCCCTGTTTGAGCTGGAGATGAAGCTTGATATCTACTATTACAATGAAGTTTGCAGGATAATTGACAAAAAAATTGATAAAAGCGAAAAAACAATAGTTTCAGAAGTGTTTAAGTCTGAAATCGACCTTGTGAACTTAATGTGGATTTACCGGTTTAAAAAGTTTTACAACACGGACAAAAACTTCATCTATTCATACCTTGCCCCTGAGGGGCTTCATTTGAAAAAGGATAAAATCGTAAGGCTTGTGGAAACAAATTCCGTGGAAGAGTTTTTGGAATTGGCAATGAAAATCACGCCGTATAAAGGCCTTTTTGACGATTTGGGAAAGGACACTTTGGAAAAAAACTTTTACGAGGAGTTAACCAGGATAAACAATAAACTGGTCAAAAAATATCCTTTTTCAATCGCGGAACTTTTGTGGCATATGAATATGAGAAATATTGAAATATTAAATGTTATCACTATCATTGAAGGGATTAGGTATAACCTAAGCCCCTCCCAAATTGACGCGCTTTTGCTTGTGCCCAATATGAACGGAGGTGTTAAGATTGATAGTTAAAATGAGGTTTATAAGCCTCATGGGAAAAACTAGTGATCTTGACCGAGTTGCTAGAGAATATATAAAGGCTTATGATATTCATCTGGAAAATTCCATCTCAAGATTACACGACATGAAAGGCATAATGCCTTTTACCGAGTCAAATCCCCATGACGAAAGGCTTAAACAGATTAAAGAAATTGTAAATTGCGCAAACATTGACGAAAAAAATACCCAAAAGCGCGTGGATTTGACCATTCCCGAGGCGGATGAAATTATAAAGAAAGTTTCAAGCTTTATAAAAGAAAAAAACGAAGAAAAAGAAAGGCTGCAGCTTGAAAAGAAAAACCTTGAAAGCTTAGTGCACCAAATGGATTTGCTAAAAGGCGTGGATATGCCCATTGAAAAGCTTTTAAGCTTTCAGTTTATAAAGTTTAGGTTTGGCAAAATGCCAAAGGACAGTTTCCGAAAACTTGAAGACTATATAAAGGACAATATGGACGCGGTCTTTCTCCCCTCTTCAATGGACCAGCATTTTGTCTGGGGGATATATCTTATGCCCCAGTCCATTGAGGAAAAGGTTGACGCGATTTTCACATCGCTAAACTTTGAAAGGGCATGGATTCCCGACGGGATTTCAGGAACCCCGTTGGATGTCCAAAAGGAAAAGCTTTTGAGGATAAAAGAAATTGAAAAACTCCTTGAGGAAAATTCCCGGGCTGTTGAAAAATTTTATGAAGAAAATAAAATTGCCATCCTTTCAGCCCATGACGTGATTGAAAGGGAGCATAAGATTTTCGATATCAGGAAATACGCGGCCCACACAAAGGACGACTTTTACATTATCTCAGGCTGGATGACCCAGAGGGATTTAAAATCTCTAATCAAAAAACTTGATAAAGACGAAAACGTGATTTACACCCTTGACGAAAACGATCCCCAAAGGTGCACCCCGCCCACAAAAATTAAAAATTTCTTTTTGTTTAAGCCCTTTGAAATGTTTGTCAAAATGTACGGGCTTCCGTCTTACAACGAAATTGACCCGACACCCTTTTTGGCAATCACCTATTCCACCCTTTTTGGCATGATGTTCGGGGACTTGGGGCAAGGGTTTTTGCTTTTTGCAGGGGGGCTTTTGTTTTACAAATTTAAAAAGAGCAGCCTTGGGGCGATTTTGTCCTTATGCGGCGCTGTCAGCATGATTTTCGGGGTAATGTACGGAAGCGTTTTCGGCTTTGAAGGATACCCCATACACCACGTCTGGCTGTCCCCCATGGAAAAGACGGGAACCATGACCATACTATTAACAACAATCGGCATTGGTGCGCTGATAATTCTTTTCACCATGCTGTTTAATATAATAAATGCCATAAAATCAAAGCGCGTCGCAAAATGCCTGTTTGACACAAACGGCATTGCGGGATTTTTGTTTTACGCCACTGTGGTTTATGCTTTCGCGCCGTTTGTTTGCTCAATGTTTGGGAAGGAATTGGCAATTCCTGCCCCAAACGGGAAAATTGTTGCAATTATTCTTTCCGTATGCTTAATTTTGGTATTTTTAAGAGAGCCTTTGGAAAGGGTAATTGACAAAAGGGAAAAACCCTTCCCCCACGGGATTGGCGGATTTTTCCTTGAAAGCTTTTTTGAGCTTTTCGAAATTCTTTTGAGCTTTATAACAAACAGCATTTCCTTTGTCCGCGTCGGCGGGTTTGCGTTGAGCCATGCGGGCATGATGGCGGTAGTTCACATGCTGGCAAAAAGCAGCACCGAAAACCCCAGCGTCATCACTTTGATTTTAGGCAACTTATTTGTCATGGGCTTAGAAGGCCTAATCGTCGGAATTCAGGTGTTAAGGCTTGAATATTATGAAATGTTCAGCCGTTTTTACGAAGGGCGCGGGAAACAGTTTACGCCTTACAAAATAAAGTAGGAGGGTTTTTATGTACATTGCAATTACATCCGCTTTAATTCTTTTAACAATTATAGTACCCTTTGTGATGTTTTATAAAGGTGAAAAGACAAAAAAGAGTTTTAAGAGGACTTTAATTACAAATATAGCTTCTTTTGCCCTTGTGTTATTAATAATAATCCTAACAGGGCCTTCAGCATTTGCGCAAGGGGAAGCTGCGCAGGCGGCGGGGGATGCCATGAAGTTTATCGCGGCGGCGCTTTCCGTTGGCCTTGCATGTATCGGCGCGGGGATTGCCGTTGCGGCAGCGTCAGCGGCGGCTTTAGGCGCTATCAGCGAAAATGAGGGAATCATGGGCAAATGCCTAATCTTCGTTGCTTTGGCCGAAGGTATTGCCCTATACGGGCTTTTGATTTCATTCATGATTTTAAATGCGTGATGCCTATGAAGATGTATTTAATTAGCGACAATATTGACACCCTGACCGGTATGCGACTTGCCGGGGTTGAGGGGGTTGTTGTCCATGAGGCAAAAGAAGTAAAGGCGGCTATTGATAAGGTGCTGTCCAACAAGGAAATCGGGATTTTGTTAATCACTGAAAAGTTAAGCACCCTGATTCCTGATTATATTAACGATATAAAACTTAACCGTAAAACCCCTTTGCTTGTGGAAATTCCTGACCGCCACGGCAGCGGAAGG
>JAAYMJ010000130.1 GCA_012521455.1 Clostridiaceae bacterium | reverse complement strand
TGTTCCTAAGTCAATTCCAATTATTTTTCCCATATTTTATCTCCTTCTCACTAAAAATCTGTTTATATAAATTTAAAAATTAGATTAATTAGCTACTTTAACCATACTGTGCCTTATTACCCTGTCGCCGATTTTGTACCCGGGTGAAAGTTCTTCCACAATGACATTTGCCCCTTTTGAATCGTCCTCAACATGGAGCACCGCATCGTGGTAGTTCGGGTCAAATTCGCAGCCGACAGCTTCGATTTTTTCCACGTTTAAAGCGCATAGTATATCTTCAAATTGCTTTGCAATCATCTTCAATCCGCTTTGGATGGTTTCATTGTCTTTGTATGCTTCAACCGCCCTGTTTAAATTGTCCAAAACAGGGAGGAATTTTGCCACGGTATCCGCAAGGCAAATTTCATAAAGCATTTCCTTTTCCTTGGTTGTCCTTTTCCTGTAGTTGTCATACTCGGATAATGCCCTTAAATATTTATCGTATAACTCATTGTATTTTTCTTTTTCTTCATTATATAATGTTTCAAAGTCCAATTCTTCTTTTTCTCCTTCACAGATTTTTTCATTTGTTTCCCCGCACGCGTTTTCATTTGTTTCTATTGTGGTTTCTTCTTTTGCTTCTTCGGCTGTTGCCTCTTTGTCAACTTCAACTGCTGCGTTTTTCAGCTCATCCTCATTTAACTGGCTTTCTTCCTTTATGTTTTCAGTGTTCATTTTAATTTGTCCTTTCTAAAATAATTTTTCAAACAATTGGTTAATCTTTCCGCAGATATATTCTAAGGATACAATGGCTTTTGAGTAGTGCATCCGCGTGGGGCCGATTATGGCAACTTTACCGCGGAGTTTTTCCCCGGCTTTGTAGGGGGAAAGTATAAGGCTGTATTCTTTTAATTCTTCCTGATTATTTTCAACGCCGATAAACACGCTTACACCTTTGGCGTTGTTATCCTGTTCTAACGCCTTTTTTAAAATGTCCTTTTTATCAAAGAGCGCCAAAAAGGCTTTGGCTTTGTCAATGTCGTTGTATTCAGGATAGTTTAAGACATTGATGGTGCCGCTTAAATACAGCTGTTCATTCCGTGATTCTTTTAGGCACTCATCCAAAAACTTAAAAATTAGCATGATTAGCTCATGGTACTGGGGAAATTCATTGTGTATGTTGGATAGCGTTGAAAGCGTAACGGAATCCCTGGACAAACCTTTTAATTTTTCGCATAAGAAGTTTGTCATGTAATTTGCAATGCTTTCGTTAACGGGTATATCGCTTTTGATTACCCTGCTTTTAATCAGCCCATCGCTGGTTACCACTACAAGAAGCAGGCTGTGGGAGTCTATTACAACCAGTTTTATATCGTTTATAACACAGTCACTTGATGTTGGCTCAATCACAACAGCGGCATAGTTTGTTGCCCTGGACACAACATCAGCGATGGTTGATAAAATCTGTTTAAGTTCATGGGCTTGTATTTCAAGCTCACTTGAAAGCCTTTCTATTTCCGTTTGTGATAAGTGATAACGCTGCATTAGGGAATTAACATAGTAGCGATACCCAAGATGGGAGGGGATTCTTCCCGCGGATGTGTGAGGCTTATCCAAAAATCCCATATCTTCAAGGTCGGCCATTTCGTTCCTGATTGTTGCTGAGCTAAGCCCCAATTCGTACCTTTTTACAATGGTACGGGAACCAACGGGTTCGGCGTTTTTGATATAATCGTCCACTATCGCTTGGAGTAGCAGCCTTTTTCTATCGCCTATACCATCCACAATGACCACTCCTTTCTTTGCTATTTGGGGTATAAGGGATTTTATCCTTGGGTGGTTATTGATTGTTAGCACTCTTTCCTTGTGAGTGCTAATTCATTTATAAAATAACACTTATACTTGATTTTGTCAAGATGTTTTGTAAAAATGGACAAAAAAATGGGCGGGATAAATCCGCCCTGAAGAAGGTAGGTTATGAAAAAAGTAGGATTTACAAACTGGTAATCATTGTGCCAATTCCTGTGTGGGTGAAAATTTCAAGCAAGAGGCAATGGGGGATACGGCCGTCGATAATGTGAACGCTTCTTACCCCCGCGTTTATAGCCTTTATGCAGGCTTTTACCTTTGGAAGCATCCCGCCGTTTATTACGCCGTCTTCGATTAAATCAGCGGCGCGGTCCTTGTTCATTTCAAATATAATATCGCCGTTTTCGTCCCTTACCCCTTCGGTGTCGGTTAAAAACATCAGTTTTTCTGCCCTCAAGGCTTTTGCCACCGCGGCGGCTACTGTGTCGGCGTTTATATTATAGCTTTCGCCGTTTTCCCCTACGCCTATGGGGGCGATAACGGGGATATAGCCGTTTTTGGTAAGGTCTTGTAAAATCTTGGTGTTTACATTGACAACTTCACCCACATAGCCTAAATCAACTTCTTTGCCATCCACGGTTAGAATTTGTTTTTCGCATTGGATGAGGTTTGCGTCTATCCCTGAAAGGCCGACAGCGTTTCCGCCGTGCTGGCAGAGTTTTGACACGATTTCTTTGTTGGTTTTGCCGATTAAAACCATTTGGGCAACTTTCATGGTTTCTTCATCGGTAACGCGGAGGCCTCCTACAAACTGGCTTTCTATGTTGTATACTTTTAAGGCTTCTGTAATGTCGGGGGCGCCGCCATGTACAATGATCGGGTTTAAGCCTATGTATTTTAACAAGGTTACATCCTGCATTACGGAATTCTTTAATTCCTCGCTTATCATGGCGTTGCCGCCGTATTTAATTACGATGGTAATTCCTGCAAACTTTTGTATATAAGGGAGCGCTTCGACTAAAATACCGGCTTTTTTGATTAGTTCTTCCATTTTAATCATCCTTTCTTATATGTAATATGCGGGGGTTTCAAGGCCCGATTTTTCATCAAAGCCAAACATAATGTTCATGTTTTGAACCGCCTGCCCTGCGGCGCCTTTTATGAGATTGTCAAGGGCGCCTACGGCAATGACCCGGTTAAGCCTTTCATCAACTGCAAGGGAAATGTCAACAAAGTTTGAGCCCACTACGTTTTTAAGCTCGGGCACGGTGTCTTTTACCCTGATGAAATACTCGTTTTTGTAAAAATTTCTGTATAAATTAAGAAGTTCTGATGAAGTCACTTTTTTATTCAAATTAGCATAGCATGTAGCGTAAATACCGCGGTTTACAGGAATTAGGTGCGGGATGAAGGAAAGGGTTATGGGATAGTCCGCTAAAATGGAAAGCTCCTGCTCAATTTCCGATGTGTGTCGGTGGGTTGCGACTTTATAGGCCTTTGTGGTCAATTCGCAGAAGGAATAGCTTAAGTCGGAGACCCTTCCTGCCCCTGATACCCCTGATTTAGCGTCAATTATAATGCTTTTTAAGTCAATTAAGCCTTCTTTTACTAAGGGGGCTAAAGTCAGTATGGAGCAAGTGGGGTAGCAACCCGGGTTTCCCACAAGGCTTGAATTTTTAATCTCGCCCCTGTGCAGTTCGCAAAGACCGTATACTGATTTTTCCAACAATTCTGGGGAAGAGTGGGGCTCGTTGTACCATGCTTCGTACACGTTTTTGTCCTTATACCTGTAGTCGCCGCTAAAATCTA
>JAAYMJ010000129.1 GCA_012521455.1 Clostridiaceae bacterium | reverse complement strand
TAAATATAAAAGACGGCCGCAGGTTAGGGTTTGTCACCGATGTGGAACTAAATTTGGAAAGCGGAAGAATTGATTCCATAGTTGTGCCGGGGCCTGCCAGGCTTTTGGGCTTTTTTGGGCAGAGCGAGGATATTGTAATCCCATGGGATAAAATCCACAAAATCGGAGACGATATAATTTTGGTGGAATATGACGAAACCCAGTACCGCAGGAGAAAATAGCATATATAAAAAAGCCTTGTATAAAAACAAGGCTTTTAATATTTGATTGGGGCTTTTATATCCCTGAAATCATCCACTTCACCGGTCAATTTATACCCGTTTTTAGCTAATACCTCTAAAAACAGCCTTAAATTTTTTTTGAATTCCGAGTTTTCATTCCCGATTGATTTTACAAAGCTTTGATACGCCTCTTTTGCCTTTTCATTCATTTCTTTTGTCCCGTAATCAAAAAGCGGGGTGTTGTTTGAGCCGTAAAAAGTAATTGCCTGATACTTTTCAAATAAGTCAGAAATGAATTTTTCCCCCTCAAAGCCAGGGTATTTTTTAAGAAAGCTTTCACATCTTATTGCCCTGTTTAAAACTTCCTCATAGGGTATCACCAAAGCCGCGTCCTTTAGCGGCACTTTATCGGATTCAGCCGAAAGTATTTCAATAAATTCCAAAGCGTCTTCGTTTAAATATTCTTTGTATTTTTTATAAACCCCATAATCTAAAATGGGAAAATACATGCCCTCGGACATATCAATTCTGTAACCGTATTCATACGTGGCTTTGACTAAATCCGCCACCTCTTTGTTTTCAATGTCTAAAGCCCCGTTTTCAATTTTTGAAGTATCATTTCCTAAAACATTATAAAGGATTTCCTGCACGCTTTGAGAAAAATAGTTTTCTTCAAAGGTTTTCAAAAAGGAATCCTGATAATTTATTTGGGCAATTATTATTTTTGTAAAATCATCCCTAGGGATATCCCCTGCGTGTTGGTCAATGTATGAAAAAAGCTCTTTGGGGTTTTTTGCCTCAGGAATCATTGAAGTAAATTCGGTATAGTATTTTCCCTCCGACTCTTTTTGTTCTTTTGGCAAATCAGGGCTTTTTACGCATGAAGCCATAATTAAAACCATCAGCAATGGAAGCAACGCTTTATATAATTTCAATCTCTTTCCCCCTTTTTTATTTTAATAGTTATATTTTGTTATCTTTTTTTGTATTTATGTTAATTTTTTATTTATGTTAAAACCCAATAAACAAAAACAGCGGCTTTTGGATTTCCAAAAACCGCTGCTGGTGCCGGAGACCGGGGTCGAACCGGTACGGTGTTTTACCACCGCAGGATTTTAAGTCCTGTGCGTCTGCCTATTCCGCCACTCCGGCATATCTTACTGACTTGCACATTATAGCAAAGTCTTTTTCATTTGTCAATTACTTTTTAAAATTTTTTAAAACGGGGCTTGCTAATCCCGGGTTTATTGACTTTTAATTGACAATGTAGTACAATTTATAAAAACAGGATAATTTTTTTAATATTTATTATTTGTTGGCAAAAACGCAATTATTCAGCCAGATAGGAGGTACAGCATGAAAGAAGTGAGGATGGACGTAGGGGATAAAATATCCATTAAATTCCAGCTTTCGGACGGCACGATATCATCTATTTCCTATACAAGCAGGGTTGAAGAAGTTTTGGCTAAGGACGAATATATTATAAGCTCCCCGACAGGCACGGATATGTCAAAATGGGTTGGGAAGAACATTCAAATAGTACTTCCCAAGCCGGGGACAGCGTACACATGTATGGCAAATATTTTGGAACAAAAGGCGGAAAGGAAGGTTTATTCCTTTGTTATAAGACAGGTTTCGGAATTTGTGAAAGAGCAAAGAAGGGAATACTACAGGCTTAAAGCAAGCCTTAGGATAAAGGTTAACACTGTTGAAACCAGAACCATTGATATCAGTGGAAACGGGGTGGCTTTCAAATTTTTAATGGAACTTAAAAAAGGGGAGGAAATAAAAGGAACAATATATTTGGATAAAATCCCCATTGAGTACAGGGCGATTATAGTTAGGTGTAACAGCGTACCTCCTCAACAAGACGAACCGGGATATTACAGGGTCAGCGCGAAATTTATTGACATGGAAACCAAAGAACAGGACGCGATTTTAAAGTACATACATGAGCGCCAGCTTGAGCAAATCAGGCATGAGCGCGGGTTTTTCGGGTTTATTTTTAAATAAGGCTTTTCATAAAAAATTATGCGGGGCAAAGCCCCGCTTTTTTTATGCACAAAATCGGCCCTTTTGCATACCTTGATAAAAGAAAGTATTCCTAAAGCTGTAATAATAGCGAATTTTCAAACATATTAATTAAGTATATGAAGGGAGATATAATATGATAGAAAAATTTTTGCAAAATTTATCTAAAATGGACCCCGCTAAGTTGAAAGAAGGCGTCAAAATGGCGGAAGAATTTGCGAAAACCAAGGAAGGCCAGGAAATTTTAAAATCCTTAAAAAATAAAGACGAGTTGTTAAAAACCATTAAGAAAATCAATCCTCAAAACGGAATAAGCCCTGATGAGCGGGATAAATTGATAAACGAACTAATGGATAACCCGGAAATTGTGAAAAAAATCAGCAAATATCTAAAATAGGGGGGGTTTATATGAGCAATACTGAAGAAAACATCAAAAAACTCTTAAGCGACCCTGAAGTTGTGGATAAGGTAAGCAAACTTATCGCAAACATAAAAGGCGAAGAGGAAAAAGAGGAATTTCAAACAAACGATTTAGCAATACCCGATGATATAAAAATTGAATCTCCCAAAGTAGAAGATAGCCAGATTAATAAAATCAGCGAGGTGTTATCCTCAATTTCCAATAAAAACGACCCGCACATGAATTTGCTTATGGCGGTAAAACCCTACTTAAGCGAAAGAAGAAAAGCAAAAATGGACCACGCGATAAAAATACTGCAAATCGGAAGGCTTTTTTCCAATCTTGACTTATTTAGAAAATAAGTAAGGGAGGTTTAATATGTATAGAAGGTATTACACCCCTTACGAAAGTACGTTCCCTGAAAACAACGAAAACTCAAATCAGGATTTGGACAATAACAGCAAAATTGAAGAAAACTCCCAGCTAATAGTGCCGGAAAAGCGGACGGAGGACGATACCCCCGCAATCAGGGGACTGAGGCCAAACCCGTTTAGCTTTATGTCAAACTTAAAAGTTGACGACATAATTTTAATCGCCTTAATTATTATCCTGCTCATGGATGATGTGGAAGACAAAACCATTTTAATTGTTTTAGCGTTTTTATTTATTGCAGGGTTTATTGACATATGATACATACAAAGCGCATCTGCCGATGCGCTTTTTAATTTATGAAATTTGTGTGAACTAAAAAAAGGCTGGTATTTCAACACGCGAAAGGCACCCAAAAAACTGATTTGGATAAGATTATATAGCGGTATAACTTGCTTTTTTGTATAAAAAATTCTATAATAGTGATTAGGCTGATTAATTTAGCAAAATCTGAAAACGGGTTGTGATCGAGTGGTTACGGAGAAGGCAAAGGCGAAATTTGTTGATGAAATTCCTAACGAGGTTATGAGCCTTCTTGAAAAAGAAGGCGTAAAAAAAGAAGACATACTGTTTTTTGCAAAGAGCGACTTAAATAAGGACGGTTATTTCTGCGACAATTACGCGGCGCTCACAAATGAGAATTTATATGTAATTGAGAATAACGCAATAATGGCATATCCTTTGACAAAAGACGTGAAATTCAACAATGAAAACCTGATTGCCACAGGCAGCATTGTCTTGACCAGGGACGGGGAGGACTTCCCAATAATTTCATATACCAATACATACATGCGCAAATTCGGTCATTTAGCAAGGCTTGCCACAAAAATCGTTGAAGGTATGCCTTTAAGCGATGATGATTTTGACATTGATTTAGGTGAGGAATTCTGCCCTAAATGCGGAAGCAGGCTTCCCAGGAACAACCGCCTTGCGTGTCCCAAATGCTTAAACAAAAAGGCGCTATTTTTAAGGGTGCTTTCATACCTTCCCCGCTACAAATTTGAATTGTTTTTGGTGTTTTTATACATCTTCCTTTCCTCCATGATATCCCTTGTCCGCCCCATTGTGAGCGGGAGATATCTGTATGACGAGGTTTTAACCCCGGGAGGAAGGTTTTACGGCCAGATTATATCCATTGTTTTAGTGTTAATTGTTTTAGAGGTAGCGTCGGTTTCAATTACGATTTTAAGGGGTAGAAACCAGGCGGGGCTTTCGGCAAAGATTATTTATGATATAAAACTTGAGCTCTTTTCTGCCATGAGCAAGCTTTCCATGTCTTTTTACAACTCAAAGCAGACCGGAAGCCTAATGACAAGGATAAATAACGACGCTCTGGATATCCAATACTTCTTAAACTACGGCGTTCCCGACTTTGTGGTAAACGCCTTGACGTTAGTTTCAATCACAGTAATTATGTTTATGTTTAACCCCCTTTTAGCCATATTCGTATTTTTGCCCGTGCCTTTGATTGTCTACATGACAAGGCGGGTAATACCCAGGTTTCACAAATTAAAGTGGGCCACATGGGTGAGAAACTCAAGGCTCAATTCCTTAATTAACGACTCTTTGTCAGGGGCAAGGGTGGTTAAGGCTTTCGGTAAGGAAAGCTCGGAAATAAACAGGTTTAAACAGTATAACGAAAACCTTCTTCAGGCCCGCCTAAAGGAAGGCTATAACAGGGCAAGGACATTCCCTGTTTTTTCATACATTATGAATATCGGTGGGCTTTTTGTCTGGAGTTTTGGCGGCTACAGCGTAATATCAGGGATTATGACCTTTGGTACCTTGATGACCTTTATCGGATACCTTGGCATGATTTACAGCCCCATTGACTATATGGTGCACACCTTTGACTGGTACACCAACTGCATGAACTCAGCCCAAAGGATTTTTGACATAATTGACCGCAAAAGCGACGTGCCGGAGTCCCCGAACCCAGTAAGAATGCCAAACATTAAAGGGGATATCACTTTAAAAAACGTCTACTTTGCATATGAGCCCAACAAAAACGTGTTAAAAAATATCAATTTGGAAATAAAGGCAGGTCAGATGATAGGCCTTGTGGGCCATTCCGGGGCAGGCAAAAGCACCATTACAAATATTATCACCCGTCTTTATGATGTGGATGAAGGGGATGTTTTAATAGACGGGGTGAACATTAAGGATATAGATTTAAACGATTTAAGAAGCCAAATCGGCATGGTTTTGCAGGAAACCTTCCTTTTTTCAGGGACCATTGCCGAAAACATAGCCTTTGCAAGGCCTGACGCCACAAGGGAAGAAATCATAAAGGCGGCAAAACTTGCAAACGCCCATGAATTCATCATGCGCCTTCCCGACGGCTATGACACGGTAATCGGAAAGAGAAACACAAATCTTTCGGGCGGGGAAAGGCAGAGGATTGCCATTGCGAGGGCAATTTTAGTAAACCCCAAAATCCTTATTTTAGACGAGGCCACCGCCTCCGTTGACACCGAAACCGAACGCCAAATCCAGGAGGCGCTGCAAAACCTAATAAAAGGGCGCACCACAATCGCCATAGCCCACAGGCTTTCCACACTGAAGGACGCGGATAAAATCGTGGTGATTGAGCATGGCGAAATCAAGGAAATGGGAACACAGGAAGAACTGATTAAACTTGACGGTATTTATAATAAAATGCTAAACCTGCAAAAAGAAGCGCTAAAAATTAAAGGCGAAGAGCTTTTATGAAAGGAATGACCAGAAATGATGGAGCCAAGCATTAAAGAAGCGGTGGATATAAACTATTTAAGGCCGGATAAAACCAAGTTTTATAAAACCCCGGGCGGGTTTTTAGGCGTGATAGTTGACGGCAAGGACTACAAGCGCATTGAAACCTACCGCTGTTTTCCCATTAAAAATGAAAATAAATACATAAGTATCAGGACTTTTGAAGAGGAAATTGGGATAATTGAGGACTTAAATGAGTTTCCGCCCGAGCAGAGGGAACTTATAGAAGAAGAACTGGAAAAACGCTATTTCATGCCAAAAATATTAAGCGCAAAATCCATAAAAGAGGAATTCGGCTACTCCTACTGGGATGTTACCACCGACAGGGGGGATAGGAATTTCACGGTCCATGACATATCCTCAAACATGATTGTAAAGCCTGATGGCTCAATCATCCTCATGGACATTGACGGAAACCGCTACTTTATTGAAGACATTGAAAAAGCTGACGACAAAATCAGAAAAATCCTTGATTTATGGCTGTAAGTTGAGAGAGGCTTGATAAATAATGAAGTATAACAAGTTGCCGCTTGAATATGAAGCGTGTTTGTTTTCCCACCTAAATGGTGAGGAAGTTATATATTATACCAAAACCGACTTAAATGAAAGGTTAAGCTATCAGGAAGGGTTTATCGCAGTTACCAAAAGCCGCATATTTGTCGCGTATGACAAAAGGCTTGAGGCAATATATAACATTTTTGATTTTGACTCTTTTGAGTTTTTGGAACTTCAAACCAGCGGGGCGATAGTGGGCAAACGCGGGGATGAGGACTATGTAATCTGCCGCTGCTCAATGGAATACATATCCTTGTTTTCGTACCTTTATAACGCCATAACCGAAATACTGGCGGGGGAAGTTCCGATAATTGACACGGATGAAAGGGAGAGGCGCTGCGAAAAATGCGGCCGGGCTTTTTCCCGCCGCACAAATGTGTGCTTAAACTGCCTTGACAAACGCGGGATTTTCAAAAGGCTCTTTTTAATCGCAAGGCCCTGCTGGCCTTTGTACGGATTAATTATCTTTACCTTTTTCCTAAATTCCGCGATAATGCTTGTAAACCCTTATGTGAACCAGATTTTAATTGACGACTGCTTAAGAAATTTTCAAAATAAAAACGTAAAGCTCCTTGTTTTGTGCGTTATCGCCATGGCGCTTTTAGGTATATCTTCCACGTTAATATCCATACTAAGAAGTGTGGTTACAACAAAAGCCTCAAGCACTTTAAGCCGCGACTTAAAGGCGCTTTTGTATGAAAAAATCCAAAACCTCTCCATAAGCTCATTGGATAACCGCAAAGTCGGGGACTTGATGAACCGTATAAACCGCGACACAAACCGGCTTCAAAGGTTTATCCAGGACGTGCTTTCAAACGGGGTAAACGAAATCTTTTTATTGGTATGCGTGGCAATACTTTTATTCTTTTTAAACTATAAAATGGCGCTTTTAATTGTTGTGCCAATGCCTTTTGTATTCACCATTGTGTATAGGCTCCGCCACAAGATACGAAGAAGGTTCCAGGTTGAAAAAAGGCTAAAT
>JAAYMJ010000128.1 GCA_012521455.1 Clostridiaceae bacterium | reverse complement strand
GCTTTAAGTTTTCAAGCACCACAAGCCAGACCCACAGGGTAATCGCGGATTTACTGGATATTGGGGCTGACGGGGCATATATCGCCAACATGATTTATGAGTCCCAGTCGTTAAACAGGCTGCTTTTGAGGAAAAAGGCTATTGAGTCCCTAAAGCTTTATGAAGGGGGCAAAATCGCCGTTGTGTCCATAACCCAGGCGGATTTGGACGAACTGGGGGCAACGGATGATGACACGGAAGACATTTCCACCATCCCCCGCAGCATTGACGGCGTCGAGGTGGGGATTTTCATAAAAGAAAGGGAAGGCTTAAGAAAGGTTAGCCTGCGGTCCAAAAATTATGTGGATGTGTCAAAAATCGCCTCCCATTTTGGCGGCGGCGGGCATTTGAGGGCAAGCGGCTTTACCAGCGGGCTTTCCATTGACGAATTAAGGGAAAAGGTTGTTGAAGTATCAAAACAAGCGCTAATAAAGGAATGAAGGTTTGTGAACGGCATAATAAACATATACAAGGAAGAAAATTTCACATCCCATGATGTTGTAAATATACTGCGGAAAATTTTAAAAACCAAAAAAGTGGGCCACACAGGAACCCTTGACCCCATGGCAAAAGGGGTCCTGCCGGTGTGTGTGGGAAGGGCCACAAAAGCGGCAGAACTGCTTTCCCAAAAGGATAAGGTATACAGCGCAAAGCTCTTGCTTGGGGTATCCACCGATACACAGGATATTACGGGAAATATTTTGGAAAAAAACGAGGTAAATGTAACAGAAGATGAAATCATCAACGCTGTAAATAGCTTTATCGGCGAAATTTCCCAAATCCCCCCTATGCACAGCGCCATAAAAAAAGGCGGAAAGCCCTTGTATACTCTTGCAAGGCAGGGCGTGGAAGTTGAAAGAAGCCCGCGGAAAATCCATGTTTATGATATAAAAATCACAAAAATTGAGCTTCCGTATGTTTACATGGATATGCACGTTTCAAAAGGAACATACATAAGAACACTTTGCGCCGATATCGGGAAAGCCTTAAATTGCGGCGGCACCATGGCGGATTTGGTGAGAACAAAAAGCGGGCAGTTTGATATAAAATCAAGCGTGAGGCTCGAAACCTTAAAAAATGCCGCCGAGCGCGGCGAAATTGAAAAATATATCATCCCCGTTGATGAGTGTTTTTCCGAATACGAAAAAATCACCGTCAATGAAAAAGAGGAAAAGCGCATAAAAAACGGCGTTCCCATATATTTTAACCGCGGGCGCGAAAATGAAACTTACAGGGTGTATAACATGCGCGGCGAGTTTTTGACGCTGTCAAAAGTAGTAAACGACGAAGGCAGACTAAAGCTTAAGCTAATCAAAAGCTTTTATGAGGTGGACTAATGAAGGCTGTAAATATAAATGATTTTTATCCTGATAAAGGAACCGCGGTAGCGTTAGGCGCCTTCGACGGGGTTCATACCGCGCACAAAAAACTCATCAAAACCTGCGCAGGTCTTGCAAAAGAAAATGATTTATTATCCGTTGTGCTTCTTTTTGACAATCACCCGCAAAAGGTTTTGCGAAATGAGGATATAAAAGAAATCACCCCCTTTGACAAAAAAGTTTCTATCATTGAAAGTTTAGGTGTTGACGCAATTGTATATATTAAAACTGATAAAAAAATACTGTCAATTGACCCTGATTCTTTCATTTGCGATGTATTGCTAGGAAAATTAAGGGCAAAATATTTGATAGCTGGATACAATTATCATTTTGGGAAAAACGCGACGGGAAATGTCAAAATGCTAAAAGAATACTCGCAAAAATTGGGTTTTAGCGTAAAAATTATTGATGAAATAAAAAAAGACGAAGAAATTGTCAGCTCCACGCATATCAGGAATTTAATTTCGGATGGTAAAATAAAGCTGGCAAATGAATTTTTGGGCCACATTTTTTCAATTTCCGGTATAATAGAAGAAGGGAAAAAAATCGGAAGGACTTTAGGTTTTCCCACAATAAACATCTACCCTAAAGATAACCAAATCACCCCAAAGCGCGGGGTTTATTTAACCAAAACAAAGATTGGTGATGAAATTTATAACTCCATTACAAACGTAGGCATAAACCCCACCTTCGGGGGGGAAAACATACGGCTTGAAACCCACATATTTGACTTGGACAAAGATTTATACAATGTCCCCTGTGAGGTTTTCTTTTTAGACCACATCAGGGATGAGATAAAATTTAAAAACAAAGACGAATTAAAAGCGCAAATTGAAATTGATACAAAAAAAGCAAAAAATATGTTTGACAATTGTCAATTTTTGTGTTAGACTTCATAAGGTATCAATAATATCCCGTCCAAGGATTATGGACTCACCGACCTTAACCTTTGAACGCGGATTTTTGAATAAATTATTGGAGGTGAAATTATGTTAAAGGAAAGAAAGCAAGAAATCATCAACGAGTTTAAGCGCCACGACACCGACACAGGTTCCCCGGAGGTTCAAATCGCGCTTCTTACCGAAAGAATTAACCACTTAAACGAACACCTAAAGGAACATAAAAAGGACCACCACTCAAGGCGCGGCCTTTTGAAAATGGTTGGCCAAAGAAGGGGTCTTCTCAATTATCTTGCTAAAGTTGATATCGAAAGATATCGCGCTATCATTGAAAAATTAAATCTTAGAAAATAATAAATGGAGCGGACTTTTTTCCGCTCTATTATTATAAAAAAAATATAAAAAATGGGTAAATGTGGCTATTAGCATTTAAATTTGTGCTTTATCACAAAAAATAAAGCATAAATTTAAACGCTAAATGCCATATTACCCATACTAAAGGAGGATACTAAATTTTATGGAAAAAATTTTCAAGACAACACTAGCTGGCAGGCCCTTAGTTGTTGAAACGGGAAAACTAGCGCAGCTTGCAAATGGTTCCTGTCTTGTAAGGTATGGCGACACCGTTGTGTTATGCACGGCAACCGCGTCACAAAAACCCAGGGAAGGTGTTGATTTTTTCCCTTTAAGCGTTGACTACGAAGAAAAACTTTACTCTGTTGGTAAAATTCCCGGCAGTTATATAAAGCGTGAAGGAAGACCCTCTGAAAAGGCAATTCTTGCTTCCCGCGTGATTGACAGGCCCATAAGGCCGCTTTTCCCGCAGGATTTGAGAAATGACGTGTCGGTAATTACAACGGTAATGAGCGTTGAGCAGGACAACTCCCCCGAAATTACCGCAATGATTGGGGCGTCAATCGCCATCTCCATTTCCGACATTCCCTTCAACGGCCCTATCGCAGGGGTTAACGTGGGCTTGGTTGACGGTGAATTTGTTATAAACCCCACCTGCGAACAGCGCGAAAAAAGCCTTATGAGTCTCACCGTTGCAGGCACAAAGTATAAGGTAAACATGATTGAGGCAGGGGCAAAGGAAGTTCCTGAAGAAACTATTTTTGAGGCGACAATGTTTGCCCACAAAGAAATAATAAGGCTTTGCGAATTTATCGAAGACATTGTAAAGGAAATCGGAAAGCCGAAATTTGAATACGAAAGAATTGAAGTGCCTGAAGAAATTTACGAAGATGTTAAAGAATTTGCCATTGAAAAAATAAAATACGCCTTAGACACCAACGACAAGACCGAAAGGGAAGAAAGGCTAAAACCCGTATACGAAGAAGTTTTTGCCCACTTTGCCGAAAAATATCCTGAATCTGAAAGCTTATTGGAACTAGCATTATATAAATTGCAAAAACATGTTGTAAGAAGATGGATTTTGGATGAAGGAAAGCGCGTTGACGGGCGCGGCCTTGATGAAATCAGGCCCCTTTCCGCCGAAGTATCCATCCTTCCAAGAACCCACGGCTCAGGGCTATTTACCAGGGGCCAGACCCAGGTTTTGACCGTTGCGACCTTGGGCGCTATGGGTGATATCCAATTGCTAGACGGTATTGACCTTGACGAAAGCAAACGCTATATGCACCATTACAACTTCCCCGGCTATTCCGTGGGCGAAGCCCGTCCTTCAAGAGGGCCTGGCCGTCGCGAAATCGGGCACGGCGCATTGGCTGAACGCGCGCTAGAGCCCGTAATCCCGCCGGAATCCGAGTTCCCATACGCAATAAGGCTTGTATCCGAAGTGCTATCCTCAAACGGCTCAACTTCACAGGGCAGTGTTTGCGGCAGCACCCTTGCGCTAATGGACGCGGGCGTGCCTATTAAAGCCCCCGTTGCGGGCATTTCCTGCGGCCTTGTGACCGAAGGGGACAGGTTTATCACCATGGTTGACATTCAAGGGATTGAGGACTTCTTCGGGGACATGGACTTTAAGGTGGCAGGTACCCACAAAGGCGTTACCGCAATCCAGGTGGACATTAAAATTGACGGCCTAACCCCTGAAATTATCAAGGAAGCTTTGATGAAAACCAGGGAAGCAAGGATAAAAATACTTGACGAAGTATTGTTAAAATGCATACCAAAGCCGAGGGAACAATTGTCCAAGTACGCGCCTAAAATCCTCACAACCCAGATTGACTCTGAAAAAATCAGGGATGTTATCGGGACAGGCGGCAAAGTTATTCAAAAAATCATCGCTGAAACCGGCGTTAAAATCGATATTGAAGACTCCGGAAGGGTTTATATTTGCACCACCGATATGGAAATGGGCCAAAAAGCTTTGCGTATAATTGAAGGCATTGCGGGGAATATTGAAGTTGGGCAGATTTTCTCCGGCAAAGTCACAAGAATTGCCCAATTCGGCGCATTTGTTGAAATCCTGCCCGGCAAAGAAGGTTTAGTCCACATTTCAAAACTTGACCCCGGACATGTGGAAAAAGTGGAAGACGTGGTGCATGTGGGCGACGAAATTTTAGTAAAAGTAATTGACATTGATAAAATGGGCAGAATAAATTTATCAAGGAAAGACGCGATTCCTAAAAAGGAACAAAAATAAAACAAAAATGGGGCATTACGTCCCGTTTTTATTTTCCAAAAATTCATAATGGAAGGATGTTTCGCTAATTGTATAACCGCGCAACATTAAAAAACGGAATCAGGGTAATATATGAATACATCCCATATGTAAAATCGGTGTCGGTGGGGGTATGGGTTGGCGTCGGCTCACGGTATGAGACCCCGGCAAATTCAGGCATATCCCACTTTATTGAGCACATGCTTTTCAAAGGCACAAAAAAAAGATCCGCCAAAGACATCGCGGAAGAGATGGACTTCTACGGCGGGCAGATAAACGCCTTCACTTCCAAGGAATATACCTGTTTTTACACAAAAACGCTGGATACCCATTTAGACCTTTCGGTGGATTTGCTTTCGGATATGTACTATAACTCGGTGTTTAACCCCCAGGACATTGAAACCGAAAGAAAAGTAATAATCGAGGAAATAAACATGTACGAAGACTCCCCCGAAGATTTGGTGCATGATTTATTAATCGAAAAAGCATGGGACGGCGACCCCCTTGCCATGCCCATATCGGGTACTGTTGAAAGCGTGTCAGGAATTACAAGGGACATGATTTTATCTTACATGGACAAGTTCTATACCCCTCAAAACACTGTAATTGCAGTGGCAGGAAGCTTTGATGAGGAAAAACTCATCCCCCTTTTGGAAGAAAAATTTAATGTGCTAAGGCCCAGCTACAACTTGTCCCCCTTTTCAATACCTGAATTTAAAGGGGGGAT
>JAAYMJ010000127.1 GCA_012521455.1 Clostridiaceae bacterium | reverse complement strand
TTCCCGGATTTGGGTTACCGCCGACCCTCCCGCGGGGATTTCCCCTGACTTATACCAGCCTTTATATTCTTCCAAGCCCTCTTTTTGGCGCAGCGCTATGTCGTTTCTCTCATAAATTCCCGCTATTTTTTCCCCCATTTCAGAAAGCACGTCAAGTAATGCTTTATATATTGTATCTTTTATAAGTTCCATTCCCAATGAGGTGATTTATATGGACAAAATATCATTATACCTGTCAACGGTAAGCCCCGGCATTTGGTCGGCCTCCCGTGGATAAGGCGGCAGCATAAAAAATCCTCCCCGGGCATGACGGTTTTTCTGTAATTTACGGCATACTCCACCCTCCGCCTCCAAAAACTTGGGTCAAAAGTGTCGTTGGCGTTATTGGAAATAAGGCGCACGGTGATTTTGCTTTGGGAATTGTAAAAACCCGTTCCCATGTACGCGTTTTTCTCAAACACGTCCACTAATGAGCCGTTTTGTATGTTGCCTTCCCATTTCCAAAATCTCTTCCCCATAAATCCACGGATGGCCTTCTTTTACGCTGTGCCCGGCCTTTTTTGAAATTTTGACTTTGGGGTACGGTCGGATTTGTTTCATATTTTCTCCTTTCAAATCTTGATTTAGTTAATTTTAGCACATTCTATTTTGTGTATCAATAAGGGGAAAAATCAAAAGGATTGATTTAAAAAATCATAAAAATTCTTGACAAATACTAATATTTTTATTATGATGATTACATACTCAATGAGTGAGGAGTCAATGAAATGTCAAAACGCCAATCACAAAAATTAAATACCCGCAAAAAAATAATTGAAACCGCTTTTAGGGTGTTTTCAGAAAACGGCTTTAATGTCCCTTCCAGCACAATAGCAAAAGAGGCGGGCGTCTCCCACGGGCTGATTTTTGCCCACTTCCCCACCGTGGACAACCTGGTGGAATGTTTATTGGAGGATTTTTCAAAAAATATCGGGGAAAGCCTGCATACGCTTTCTGAAAGCGCTTTCAGCATTGAAGAATTTTTGAGCAGGCATTTGGATGTTATAGAAAAATACGAACCCTTTTACACAAGGCTTATTTTAGAAAAAAACCTTCTCCCCGGCAATGCAAAATACACCTTCGCGGCCATCCAATCAACTGCTGCGTATCACTTCAGCCGCGTAATAGAACGGGAGATCCTTAAAGGTACGGTTAAAGAAATGCCAATCCATATGCTTTTTAATACATGGGCGGGCCTTTTGCATTATTACCTTATAAACAGGGATTTTTTCTGCCCTTTAAATGAACCGGTCATAAAAAGGTATGGCGGCGAATTAATAAATACTTATCTTGCCTTAATAAAAAAAGAAAGCGGGGTGTAAGAATGAAAACCTGCATTGCTTGCGGGATGCCTATGAGGGACATTTCAGATTTTGCGGGTGGGGATACCACAAAGGATTACTGCGTACACTGCGACCGCCCTGACGGCCAAATGCAGACTTTTGAAGAAAAGAAAGAAAGCCTTAAAAACTTCATAGTAAAAACCCAAGGGCTTGATGAAACGGCTGCGCTAAAAGTTGCCGAAAACATGATGCGAAAGCTTCCCGCATGGGAAAAATATTTTAAATAACAATCCGGATACGGCAAAACACGGGAAAAAAATTTATAATCTAATGAATGTTGCCAACAAAAGAGCCAAAAAGTTGAAAGCGCGCAGCACAAAAAAGCGTCCAAGACAGAAAACATAAAATTTAAGCAGCATA
>JAAYMJ010000126.1 GCA_012521455.1 Clostridiaceae bacterium | reverse complement strand
TTATAAAGTATAATATGGATTTTTTCCATATTATTTATTTTAAGAAAGGATGGAGAAAATGGAAAAAGGGAAAAGGTTGCTGAAAAATACTTTGATAGTTTTATCGGCCGCAGCAATCGCTATTTCAGTTTCCTCATGCGGGAAAAAAGAAGCAAAAACGGGCCTTAAAAAACCGCAGGTTACGGATAAAATATACAGGGTTACCGATGAACCTGTCAAACTTACATATTGGGTTAAAAACGATAAGACAAACGCCGTAAGCAATTATGCCGAAATTGAAACATACAGGGTTTTGCAGGAAAAAACCGGCGTTGAAATTGAGTTTTTGCACCCTGTGGGGGTATGGCATGAGCAGCTTCCCATTATGTTTGCTGCAGACGACCTTCCGGATATTATTGAAACCGTGAACTCAAACGTTGTGCCGGGGGGAGGCCCTGACAAGGCAATTGAGGATGGAAAGATTTTAAGATTAAATGAATTGATTGAAGAATACGCGCCAAATTACCAAAAGGCAAGGCTTTCCGATGAGGAAGCAAGAAGGCTTACCGTAACTGACGGCGGAAATATGTTCTGTTTCCCGAAACTGTTTACCTTTGAGGCAAAATCATGGGGCGGGCCGCTAATCAGAAAAGATTTGTTGGAAGATTTAAACTTGAAAAAACCGGAAACCTTTGATGACTGGTATCACATGCTCAAGGCGTTTAAGGAATACGGGATAGAAATCCCCCTAATGGCGGATAACCCGGGGTGGGACACCACAAGGGAATTTGGGGTGTTTATCGGTGGGTTTGACGTTAACAAAGGATTTATTGTAGGAAGGGACGGAAAAATCAAATTCGGCCAGATGGAAGAAGGGTATAAGAGGTATTTGCAGACCTTTAACAAGTGGTATCAGGAAGGTTTGCTTGACCCTGAATTTGACACCCGTTCAGGTGACAGCCGCGCAGAGTACCTAACCAGCGGCAAAGTCGGGGCTTCCGTTGCGGTAGGTTTTGGGGATTTTGAAGTGGTTGCAGCGCCCTATCCTGTTGAAAACAGGGGCGACAAGGCAAGGTTCAGGCAGAAAAACTGGAGAAACGGAAGATATGAAGCGTATATTACGTCAAAGTGCAAATATCCTGAAATCGCTGTAATGTGGTTTGACACCCACTATACAAAAGAAGGCGCCGACCTTTTTGAAATCGGCCAGGAAGGCGTGACATACGAATTGGTAAACGGCGAATATGTATGGACCGACACCATCATGAATTACCCGGGCGGCAAGAATGTGGGACTAAATAAATACACTATTGTAAATTCACCCCACCTTGTGCGCACGCCTGATTCCTTCGAAGTTTTAGACCCAATTGAAGTGAGAAAAGTCCAAACTGAAGACGCTCAGGCAATCTGGAGCGACGGCCCCACCGACGGCATGCTTCCGCCGCTAACCTTTAGAACTGAAGAATCCGACGAGTTAAATTCCTTTATCGGCGAAATTAACTCTTACGCGGCAAAAATGTATGTTGAATTTATTAAAGGCACAACACCTCTTGATTATTGGGATGAATATGTAAGTACGCTAAAAGAAATGGGAATTGACAGGGCGATTGAAATCTATCAAGGGGCATATGACAGGTTGATGAGCAGGTAAATATAAGGGCATCCGCGGGCGGGTGCCCGTTTTGTTTGTTTTTAAACCCTTTAATTTTGAAATATTTTTAAAACATGACCAAAATATCTTTATTTATAAGAGGTTTTATTGTAAAATAATATAAAAATGAGGATGGGGCAAAAAATTGGGCAGAACAATTTTTTTCATATGTTGAAAAATGTGACAAAAATTTAGGCTTTAGGGAAAAAAATGATGATAAAGCGCTAAATAAGAAAAAATTTAAGATTTACAATAAATTATAAATATTTTATACTAAATAAGTAAATTGGCACAAAATTAAATAAGGTTTTTTAGAAATCTTGCATAATTTTGCTTAAATTTGGATGAATTTGGGAAGGGAATTATGCAGGTGTTTTCTATTGCTAAAATTACCAAAAACCGTTGTAAAATGGGCCAAGCACAAGGGTGGCGGGCCATTTTAATAAATTTTAAATAAGGTTATATTCTTCCAAATTCAGCAGAATATCTTTGCGAAAGGAGAAAAAGAAGTGTCGGCTTATACAGCAAGATTTTTAAAGAAATTTTCATCCTTTGTACTTTGCTTTTCGGTTATCGCAAGTACAATGAGCACTGCCGTTGCAGACCCGGGGCAGATGCTTAAGGAAAAATACCGCGATGACCTGGAAAATGTAGAACAGGTAAAGGTTACTGATGAAAAGGTTTACCGCGATTACAGGAATGACGCGTTGGCAAGCGGCGTAAAAGATTATGACGGTGAAGATATTATTGTGCCAATCGTGCCGGTAAGCTTTGAGGGCGAAATGGAGCCCAAAATCGTGACCGATGAAGAGGGAACATATATTGAAACCTATGAAGAATCGGAGTTTGTCACATTCTCGGTTAATGTGCCAAAAACGGCGCTTTACCAAATGGATGTTACATATATGCCCCTTGAAGGCTCGGGTACTGTAATTCAAAGGGCTATACATATAAACGGGAAGGTTCCCTTTGATGAGGCCTTCAACATTGCCTTTAACAGGCGTTGGGTTGATGACGGGGAACCCAAGAGAAACACTTTGGGCGACGAAGTAAGGCAAAAACAAAAGGAAGTTTTTGTTTTCACAAAAACCCCCCTTTATGACAGCCAGGGTTATTATGAAGAGCCGTTGACCTTCCTTTTGAATGAGGGTTTAAACACCATTACTTTTGAAGTGGTGGATGAGCCCATGGCTATCCGCGAAATTGTTTTGAGAAAGCCTGAGGAATTCAGGCCTTACAGCGAAGTTTTGGAAGAATATAAGAGAAACGGGTATAAAGAAGTGTCGGAAAGCACTCTTTACGAAGCGGAAATCGCGGCAATTTACAAATCCGACCCGGTTTTGAGGCGTTCAAGCGACAGCGACCCGAAAACCCAGCCTAGGGAGCGCCATATTAAAAAGCTAAACATGATTGGCGGCTGGAGCTGGAGAACCGGCGGGCAGGAGATTATTTTTGAGTTTGACATAAAAGAAGACGGGCTATATCAGATTTCAATGCGCGACCAGCAGTCGTGGAATGACGGTTTGCCGTCATACAGGCAGATAAAAATTGACGGGAAAGTCCCCTTCGCTGAAATGAATACGGTAAAATTCCACTATGAGCGGGGCTGGAGAATGGATACCATTTCCGATGACGAGGGAAACCCGTATCTCTTTTATTTGACAAAGGGAAGGCATGAAATATCCATGAGGGTTGTTATGGGGCCCCTTACCGATGTTATTTTCGGCGTTATGGAAAAGACCATAGAGCTTTCCGAATGGTACAGGAAGATAATTTTAATTACCTCCACAAATCCTGACGTTAACTTTGAATATAAATTGGATAAGACCATCCCGGGGCTTATCGACGGGTTTAAGGCATTGTCCGAAGATTTAAAGGAAATGGGGGACATTATCACAAGCATTTCCGTAAAAGTGCCTTCCATGGCAAATAATTTCTACACCATTAGCGACCAGCTTAGGGACATGGCGAGAAAGCCCGACACTATTTCAAGAAAGCTTGATGACTTAAACAACGCACAGAGGAATTTGGGTACTTATATTAATGAGTTAAAAACAAGGCCGCTGGCAATTGACTACTTTATCTTTGGCCCGACAGGGCAAAAGCTTCCTAAAGCAAAATCAGGCTTTTGGGAAAAGAGCGTTGTTACATGGGATAACTTCTTGAGGTCCTTTACGGTGGATTACGACAACATCACAACTTTCACAGACGCGGAAGTTAATGAAGTGATTGACGTTTGGATTGGCCGCGGCAAGGACTGGGCGCAGCTTGTGCAACAGCTTGCTGACGAGGACTTTACGCCAAAGACGGGAATCAGGATAAATATGAACATTTTGCCTTCAGGGCAGCTTTCAGCGGGAAGCGTTAACGCGCTAATGCTTGCTGTAACATCAGGCAGGGCTCCCGATGTGGCTAGCGGCGTTGACGTGACAAGCCCTGTTGAATTCGCAATCAGGAACGCTGCTACGGATTTGAGACAGTTTGAAGACTTTGACGAAGTGGCAAAAAGGTTTAACAAAACCATTCTAACCCCATTTGAATACAAGGGCGGGGTATTCGCGCTCCCCGACCAGATGGACTTCCAAGTTCTAATGTACAGGAAGGACATTTTATCAGAATTAGGGGTTCCTCTTCCAAAGACATGGAACGACGTTTATGAAAAAGTTTTGCCGATTTTATACGAAAACCAGCTTGAGTTTTTACCTGCAGGGTTTAACGTGTTCTTATACCAGTTAGGCGGCTCATATTACAGGGATAACGGCAAGAAGTCAAATCTTGACACCGCTGAAGCGTACCAGGCCTTTAAGATGTGGACCGACCAATATGTAAGCTACGGTATGCCGGTGCAATCAGACTTTTTCAACAGGTTCAGGAACGGCGAAATGCCGATGGGCATTGTGGGATATTCCGACTACATTAAGATGACGACAGCGGCGCCCGAACTATTTGGAAGATGGGATATTACATATATACCCGGAATGTTAAAGGAAAACGGTGAAATTGACAGATCCTTCGGCCCGATTGCAGGTTTGACCACCATGATTATGGGTCAGTCTAAAAAGAAAGAAGCTGCTTGGGAATTCTTAAAGTGGTGGACCAGCGAGGAAACTCAAACCCAGTTTGGCAGGGAACTTGAGTCCTTGCTAGGGATTGAAGCGAGATGGAACAGCGCAAATGTTGCCGCTTTTGAAAACTCCGCGTGGGACAAAAAGCACAAAGATATAATACTAGACCAGCTAAAATGGGCAAAAGAAATGCCAAATGTTCTTGGCGGGTACTTCACAAGCCGGCATGTTAACAACGCTTGGACCATGGTTGTTACAGGCGGGCAAAACCCAAGGGATTCACTTGAACAGGCAGTTAAAGACATCAACAAAGAGCTAAGATCCAAACAGGAAGAATATGGCGAATACGTTGAAGATGAAGAATAATGGGAGTTTTATTTAAGGAGTGAGTACATAAAATGGCAACACCTGCATTGATGAATAAAAAGGAGAGTTCGCCAGAGATAAGCCGGAAAGAAAAGTTTGGCAAATGGTATAACGAAAAGGGAATAGGGTATGTGTTTTTGGCGCCGTTTTTGATTTTGCTTTTCATATTTACTATATTCCCTGTATTTTCGGCCATGGGTTTGAGCTTTACCTATTATAATATGTTGGAGCCTGCAAAATTTATCGGGCTTGAGAATTATAAAAGGTTGATTTTGGATGACGATATCTTCATTACCGCAATTAAAAACACATTGACATTTGCGGTGATTACCGGCCCGATCGGGTTTTTTGCGTCATTTTTATTCGCGTGGATTATAAACCAGCTTAAGTATAATAACTTGTTTTCACTGGCTTTTTACGCGCCCTCCCTTTGCAGCGGTATTGCGATGAGCCAGGTTTGGCTTTGGTTCTTCTCTTCCGACCGCGTGGGCTTTATAAACTACATACTACTAAAGTACGGGATTATTATGGAGCCGGTGCTTTGGAACAAGGACACAGACACCATTATGCCTGTTGTAATCATAATTTCAATTTGGATGAGCATGGGTACGGGATTTTTGGTATTCCTGGCGGGGCTTCAAAACATACCCAGCGATTTGTATGAAGCGGGAAGGATTGACGGTATAAGCCACAAGACCCAGGAATTGTTCCACATTACATTGCCCCTTTCAAAGCCCCAGCTTCTGTTTGGCGCGATTAACTCCATCACAAACTCCTTTGCGGTGTTTGACGTGGCGGTGTCGGTTGCGGGCATGCCTAGCCCGGACTATGCGGCCCACACCATTGTCGCGCACCTTTATGACCACGCGTTTATTAGGTTTGAAATGGGTTACGCATCAGCCATTGCGATGTTTTTATTCTTGACAACATTCTTCCTTGGCAGAATTTGTATGAGAATATTTAAGGATGAGACATAACAGAGGATTCTCATAAATATTTGAAAGGAATGGTTTAATAAATGATGGCGACTGCTACAAAAACAAGAAGACGACGAAGAAGAAGATTTAGAATCAGGCCCGGCTGGACAATTACATATATAATTATGATTGGGTTGGTTATATTTACCGCGCTTCCATTGGTTTACCTTGTATCTACGGCTTTTAAGCCGCTTGATGAATTGTTCGCTTACCCGCCGCAGTTTTTTGTGAGAAGGCCCACTCTTGTGAACTTTTCGGACCTTCTTGCGGCGGTTGACGGAACTGTTGTGCCTTTTACAAGGTACATATTTAACAGCGTGTTTGTTACTTTGGTTATAGTTATCGGCACTGTAATTGTTTCATCCTTAGGCGCTTATGGGCTGGTTGTCCATAACCCGCCGGGGTCTGCCACCATATTTTCGGTGGTTATTGCCTGCCTAATGTTTTCAGGCCATGTAACAAGCATTCCCTCATACATGGTTGTGAATAATCTTGGGCTAATTAACACTTACTGGGCTTTAACCATTACAAAAATCGCGGTGCCGTACAATTTCTTCTTAATGAAGCAGTTTATGGAGCAGTTCCCGAAGGATATTTTGGAAGCTGCCCGCATTGACGGCGCCACCGAATGGAAGACGTTTTACCAAATTGTCATGCCGAACATGAAACCTGCATGGGCAACCCTTGTTGTGCTTTCCTTCGTTTCAAACTGGAACGATTATATGGGGCCCTTAATCTATACCACTAGCCAAGCCATGAAGACATTACCGCTTGCGTTGAATACAATCTCGGGTGGGGCAGGCGCGATTGCCCGAACAGGCGCGATGGCGGCGGCGTCTTTCTTGACGACAATGCCTACGATTGTTATCTTTACGGCTATGAAGGCTAAAATTATGGAAACTATGACCCACTCGGGCATTAAGGCTTAATAAGGAAAGGATGATTTTGATGCATAAAAGACTATTTGTTGTATTAACGGCATTTACTTTAATCCTTTCTCTTTCAATGCAGGCATTGGCGGATAAGATGGACTATGTGCTGGAGGATGAGGAACGTGTGCCGATTCCTAAAGCATATGAAGTCACAAATGTTATATATGGCTTGGGTAACGGGGCAGGTTTTTTAAATCAAGCTGAAGATTTGTTTATTTCAAAGGACAATTACCTTTACGTTGCGGATACAGGAAACAACAGGATTGTTAAATTGACCCTTGACGGGCAATTTGTCAGGGAATATACCCAAGCGCCGGAGGGAAAGGCTTTTAACGCCCCAAGCGGTGTTTACGTTGATGAGGACGGGGACCTTTTCATTGGGGACACAAACAATCAAAGGATTGTGCATATTAACTCCGAAGGGGAGTTTATTGAGGAGTTTGTAAAGCCCGAATCCGAACTTTTGGGGGCGGAGTTTACTTTTACTCCCAGCAAGGTTTACATTAACCCCACAGGGATGATTCACCTAATCCGCGGGCAAAACTTTATAAGAATTGACTCATCCAACAATTTCAGGGGTTTTGTAGGGGCAACGGAGTTGTCCTTCAGCTTGCGTGAAATGTTGGTCAGGATGTTTGCAACCGAAGAGCAAAAGAGCAAGCGCGCAAGGGCGGTTGCGGAAAGCTATTCAAACTTTGTTATTGATGATTCGGGTATGATTTACGCAACCACATTGGGTAAGAGAAACCAAATCAGAAAAATAAATTCCGTAGGCCAGAATATCTACAAAAAAGGCATTTACGGGGAACCGGTTATGGACCCCACCACCCAGAAATTAACAGACCCGTATTTTGTTGATATTGCGGTGGACAAAGACGGGATAATTTCGGTGTTAGAGCAAAAGAGCGGGAAAATCTACCAATATGACCAGGAAGGGAATAACCTCTGCGTATTTGGCGGGCTTGGCACATGGAAGGGCACGTTCTCGCTTCCCACAAGTATTGCGGTGGACTCCGAAGGAAGGATTTATGTTTTAGACAGAAACCTAAATAATATTCAGGTATTTACGCCTACTAAGTTTATAAACACTGTAAAGAAGGCGGTAACGCTTTATAAAGACGGCCTTTATGAAGAAACAAAAGAACTTTGGGAAACGGTGATTTCCATTGACGCAAACTATTCACTTGCCCATAAGGGCATTGGAAAGGTATTAATAAAGGAAGAAAAGTTTAAGCAGGCGATGGAAGAATACCGTAAGGTTGAGGATAAAGAAGGGTATTCCCAAGCTTTTGGCGAATACCGCCACGATATGTTCCGCGACAATTTCACTTGGGTGGTATTGACGACTGCGGTGATAATCGCGCTAATCATAATCATCTTTAAAGCCTTGAAAAAGCGTGCTGACAAAGCATGGGGAGGAGGTTTAGGACGTGAATTTGATTAATCAGTCTTTGGCGATACTGTTTCACCCTGTTGATTCCTTCCTCTTTTTAAAGAAAAAGAGGGGGTCGACAAACTATGCCCCTGCTTTTATACTTGTGTCTTTGGCAGTTATTTTGAGAATCGCGTCAATTTTTATTGAGCATTTCCCCCTTGCGGCAATTGCTCCGAAAGACGCGAATATTTGGATGGAAATTATAAGGATTGTGGTTCCGTATGGTTTGATAGTTGTATCTTGCTACGCGGTGACAACAATTCTTGACGGGGAAACGCTGTTTGGCGAAATGGCTCTTGCGGCGGCATATTCCCTTTTGCCATACATAGTTTTGATAGTTCCTGTTACTGTTTTTTCACACATTGTTAGCTTGCAGGAATTTTCCCTATACAGCGGGCTTCACACATTAATTTGGGGTTGGGTATTTGTATTGTTTTTCATTAGTGTTCAGACAATGAACGGCTATTCCTTCTCCAAAACGGTGGGCGTGGTTTTGTTAACAGCGCTAACCATGGCAATCATTGTTGGCTTGGCTTTGCTTTTATTCGCCATGACAAGCCAGGCGCTGGATTTCTTCAAAGGCGTATTCTTGGAGCTAAAGCTCCTCATTATGGATTAAGGGAGGGGGAATAGAAGGTGAAGAAAAGATTACTTTGTATTTTGCTTTTTGCATTAGTGCTTTTAACAAGCCTTATTTCTTTCGCGGATCCCGAACCCGGTGAAGCTGACGCAGGCAGTGATACTGACGCTGGCGGAGAAGTTGCAGGACATATTGAATTGACGGAAAATATGTATCACAGCTATTTGGCAAACGGCGAGAAGATGGCAGAAAGTGATACATTGGAGCTTTATTTGGTTAAAGTCAGCGATGAGGAAAAGGGAATAAAAGATGCCCCCAATATAGTAATCAAGGATAAAAGAAGCGGTCATGAATGGTACAGCTTTACAAATATGGAGGGTATGAATACCACATGGGCAAAAAAGATAAGGTCTTTAGTTTTATTATACTATGTGGTATTTAAGGAAACAAAGAGCGTGGCTACTGAAACCACCGCCCTTGACGCAAGCAAGGCTGAAATTTCAAAAATAAATAACGGGTTTAAAATACATTATGAATATTCAAATTTGGATATAAAATTTGATGTTCACTTTACTATAGAAGGCGATGAGCTTGTGGTGGACATTCCCTTTGACTCCATTGTGGAAGGGAATGGGCAAGGGGCGCCTAAAGCAGGTATAGTAAGCATTGAGGTTTTGCCGTTTTTGGGCGCTTCAAATGAGGACACCCCGGGGTATGTATTCTATCCCGACGGAAGCGGCGCGCTTTTATACCACAAGGCAAAGTCTGAAATTGACAAGCAAAGCAAGTTGACATTGGAAGTGTATGGCGAGCACAGCGTGGATTTGGAAATATATGAAAAGCTTGAAGAAAGCAGCCTTAAGACCACAAACATGCCTGTGTTTGGCATGAAGCAAAATGATAACTCATATTTGGCAATCATTTCAAAAGGCGAAGCGGATTCACTCATAAACCTATATCCAAGCGGCTACATCATGGCCTTGGACAGGATAAGCGGCGAATTTGTTTACAGGCGTTTTTACAACACCCCAAGGCAGGATAAAACAATCGTGCTTAAGAGCGAGAAAAACATTATACCCAATGACAGGCAAATGAGGTATGTGTTTTTGACCGGTGAAGACTCCGACTACAGCGGAATGGCGAGGGCGTACAGAAAATATTTGGTTGAGACAGGGAATATCAACAATGTTTTAAAAGACGCCACCGCTATGCCTTTTGGCCTTGATTTGTTCATGGGGATTAAGGAAGACAGGCTTATCTTTGACAAGTACATCCCTATGACCACCTTTGCAAACGCTGAGGAAATTTATAATTTATTGATAGAAAACGGGGTTCAGAATATAAACTTAAACCTAATCGGCTGGAATAAGGGCGGATACGGGGAATATCCCCAGACATTCAAACCTGACAGGCGCCTCGGCGGGGTCAGGGGATTAAAGAAATTGGCTGAAACTGTAACTCAAAGCGGGGGAAGCATTTTCCTAGAAGGCAATTTAATTGACGCTAACAAGAAAAACGGCGGCTTCTCCGTAAGAAACGACGTTATTTACACAAACAGCAACACCTTAATTACCGACCCAAAAAGCCAGAAGTATTTGCTGGGGCCGAAGGTTGTGCTTGAGAGGTTTACTAAAAAGTTTGTTAATAAGTATGCCGGCCTTGGAATAAGCGGGTTTAACTTCGACAAGATGGGCACGTACCTTTATAATGACTACAACAAAAAGAACCCGGTAACAAGACAGGACGCTCAAAACATTTGGTCGGAAATATTTAACGCTTCCAATGAACAATTTGGCAAAAGCGCTGTAATCGGCGGGAACATGTATGCGCTAAAAGACGTAAGCTATGTTCAAGACGTGCCGATTTCAGACTCAGGCTATTTTGTAACCGATGAGGCTATCCCGTTTTACCAGCTTGTGGTGCATGGGTTTTTACCCTATGTATCAAATCAGGCAAACTTATTCTATGACGCTACAATCCAAAAGCTAAAATGGGTGGAATACGGTTGTATCCCATATTATGAGCTTACTTATTTAACAAGCGATAATTTAAAAGACACCGAATACAACGTGTTATTTACATCTTACTATAAGGACTGGATTGACACTTGCAGCGAGACTTATAAGGAATTTTCAGAAAGATTGGGAGATTTATATAAAACCAATATGAGGCGCCACTTTAAGTTAAACGAAAATGTTTACGGCGTGGAATATGAAAACGGCGACACTGTTTATGTTAATTACGGGAATTACGACTTTGTGTTGGATTCAGGGGAAGTAGTTCCTAAAACAAGCTATATTGTTGTTACAAGCGGAGGGGATATAAGATGAAGAAAAAAGGGCTAAACATGCAGCAAAGGCATATATTTGAAGGGTTTGTGTTTGTATCCCCTTGGATTATTGGCTCAATCTTTTTATTCTTTGTGCCAATGATACAATCAATCAGGTTAAGCTTTAGCGAAATTACAAAGCTTGCGGGCTTCCAAATGAGATGGGCGGGGCTTGCAAACTATAAAAAGCTGTTTATCACTGACGTGAATTTTTTGCCCCGGCTTGAGGAGTCCGTTGTAAATACTTTGGTAAACACGCCCATTATCATAATTTTCTCGCTTATTATTGCGATTATGATAAACAAGGACATCAAGGGAAGGGCGTTTTTCAGAGGCGCGTTTTTCCTTCCCGTGCTGTTGGGAAGCGGTTACATTATGAAACAGCTTGTGGGCGAGGGCGTTGTTGACGAAGCTACAAGCGTGGCGACCCAATTTATTTCCCCCGATGGCGTGCTTTCATATTTGGGCCCGCAGATTGTGCAAATGTTAAATGATTTGTTGCTTAGGATTACCCAGATTTTCTGGAAGTCGGGCGTTCAAATCGTGCTGTTTTTGGCGGGGCTTCAGGGTATTTCACCCTCTCTTTATGAAAGCTCGAAGTGCGACGGCGCGACAGAATGGGAAATGTTTTGGAAGATTACTTTACCACTGATTTCACCTGTTATTTTGTTAAACTTTGTGTATACATTGATTGACTCTTTCACAGACCAAAATAACCCCATTGTAGCCTACATTTTAGACCAAAGCAAGAACCAGCAGTATGCTTACGGCGCTGCGATGGGCTGGATTTACTTCATCTTTGTATTTACGCTGGCAATGATAGTCTTTGCTGTGATGAAGAGGTTTACAATAAATATAGGTGAAAGGTAAAAGGTCGATTACCTTAAAGTGTGTAAAAATTTTGTGTCATTCGGCACGAAAGGAATGAATGTCTATGAAAATAGAGACCGCAAATAGTGAAAACAGGACAAAACCAAACGTTTTGGAGACAGTAAAGAGGTTCCTTTTGGGAAATCACCTAAGGGGCTTTGTGATAAGAATTTGCATGTATATACTGCTTATTGACCTTGCGTTTGTGTTCTTGTACCCTTTTATTTACATGGTAACTACCGCGTTTAAGTCCCCTGAAGACCTAGTGGATATTACCGTAAATTACATACCAAAAGGGTTTTACATTAAAAACTTTATCGCGGCGTACAGGTCATTAAACTATAACACAGGGTTTATAAACTCCACGATTGTTACCACCTTCAGCGTTATCGGGCACTTGATTTCCTGCTCGTTTATCGCTTACGGCTTTGCAAGGTATAAGTTTCCTGGGCGCGACGTGCTCTTTGCAATGGTAATACTAACCTTGATCGTGCCGGTGCAGGTGCTTATTTTCCCGCTTTATATCCAATACGCAAAGCTGGGGTTAATTAACACATATTATCCCCTTATAGTTCCAACCTATTTGGGTTTCGGGCTAAGAGGGGGGCTGTTTATCTTCATCTTTAGGCAGTTTTATCTGGGGCTTCCTTTTGAGCTTGAAGACGCGGCGAAGGTTGACGGCTGTAACGCGTTTAGGACATACTGGACAATAGTTAGGCCCATTGCAGGGGCGTCCACATTGGTTTCAGGCGTGCTTGCAATGGTATGGCACTGGAACGACTATTTTGAGCCAAATATTTATATAAACCAATCCGCGAGGTATTTGCTGCCTGCGAACTTACCTAACATGTACGCAATGATGAGGAGAGCACCAACCGACGAAATGAAAACCGATGAAGGTGAGCTTTTGACAAACGGTGCGGTGGCTATGGCTGGTACTTTCCTTGTAATCCTGCCGATTTTAATTGTGTATTTGTTCTTGCAAAGAAAGTTCATGCAGGGTATTGAAAGAACAGGTCTTGTGGGTTAATGTCTTTTATGAAAAAAGGCGGCGCGAGCCGCCTTTTTTGTTTGGTGAGGTATGAGATGAAAACATGGAAGAGCTGTGTATTTTAATAAGATTTTAAAATAAGCGGGGTCAAAGGTTGGGAAGACCTAAAATAAAATGGCGGGTTTTCCGCCTTTTTATATGGAATTTATTATGGCAACCACGCCTTTTAACAATTCTTCTTCTGAAAAGCCTGTTATATTTTTTTTATCTTCAGCCTGTTTTTTTAAATAGGGAAGATGGACAAACCCGCCCATGATTTTTTTATTGCTGTTATAAATGTAGTCAAGGAGGGAGTATAAAATGTAGTTGCATACAAAGGTTCCCGCGTGGTTTGAAATTTTTATGGGGATTACATTTTGAACTTCGTCTTTGATTTTTTTAACAGGAAGGTTTGTAAAATACGCGGCGGGGCCTTCTTCTTTAATAAATACACCGTCTGCTTTATAATTTTGATTATCAGGGATTTCTGCGTCCATTATATTTACCGCAATCCGCTCGAGGTTTATTTCTTTTCGTCCCCCCGCTTGTCCCAGGCAGATTACCACATCGGGGTTTTCTTTTTCGATTTCTTCTTTTAAAACATCGAAGGATTTAAAAAACATGGTGGGGAGCACCACTTTTTTTATTGTTTTTTCCCCTGTTTTTTCCGGCAAGAGGTTTAGTATTTCCAATGATGAGTTGATTTTTTCCCCGCCGAAGGGGTCAAAGGCGGAAATTAAAAACTTCTTCATAGCATCTTCTCCTGTTTGTGTTTTTTAATAAATACCAACGTGCCGGGGCTGGAAAGGCTTTTTTCAAAATGGTAATTTAGGCGGTCAAAATCTTTTAGGCCTTCAATGTCTAAAATGTTGTTTTCAGTCATAAAGCGCGCCATCTCGCCCCGAGCCATTTTAACAAGGGCACCTTTTTCGATAATCCTGCCATTTTCAAGTTCTCCAAAAATACAAGTGATAAATTTAATTTTTGGGGTTAAATAGGGAATAATAAATTTGCTGTATTCTTTTGAGGCCAAATTTATAATGGTGTCTGTTTTTGAAAACAAATATCCGGCGACTTTGCTTCCCCAAAATTGATACAAATTTTTATAGTTTTCAAATTCAATTTTGGCCTTTAGTTCAAGCCGGTACGGGATAACTTTGTCAAAAGGGGACAATACCCCGTAAAAACCCGATAAAATGCGGAGGTGCTTTTCTATGTATTCAAATTCATCATAAGTAAAAATACGGGGTTTTAAATATTTATAGGCAAGCCCTGAAAAAGCAAAAACTGCAGGGGTATTGGCTTTTGACAAATCCAATGCTTTGAGCCTTTCATAATTTAGCTTTGTCAGTTTATCGCTTGTATTCCATAAGCATTTCAATTTTTCATAAGGGAGGGATTTTAAGTAGGATAAAAGTTTTTGGGTTTCATCTAAAAACACAGGCTCCGTTTTTGGCGGGAGGCTGTCGGTATCTTCAATCATGTTTTTTGCAGGTGAGAGTATAATTATCATATTTTCACCCTTTTTTAAAACTTTTGCTTTGTAAATAATACCACAATAAAATGAGAAATGCAAACAGGAGGTTTTATTATGATTTGTCTAAAGGATAATGTCTCAATAATTACAGGTGCAGGGTCGGGTATTGGAAAGGAAACGGCCCTTGTGTTTGGAAAATTGGGGGCAAAAGTGGTTTGCGCGGATTTAAAGGACGCGGACGCAACCGCAAATGAAATAAAGGCGCAAGGGGGGATGGCTTTTGGCATTACAATGGATGTTTCAAAATGGGCCGATTGGCAAAGGCTTGTGGAAAAAACCCACGCTGAATTTGGCAAAGTTGATGCCCTTTGCGGCGTTGCGGGGATTTCTGAGGCGACAAACATTGTTGACTTAACGGAAGAACAGTTTGACCGAATGATGAATGTAAATGTAAAGGGCGTATATTTCGGGATGAAGGCTGTTATTCCTGATATGCTGGAAAAGAAAGCGGGAAAAATTGTAAATGTCGCTTCCCTTGCCGCGCATTGCGGGCTTCAGGGGCTTCCCAGCTATTCGGCGTCAAAGGGCGCGGTAATTGCCATGAGCCGTCAGGTGGCGATGGATTACGCAAAGCACAATATCCAAGTAAATGTCATTTCCCCGGGTATCATTGAAACACCGATTTTAAAGAACAATTCCCCTGAAATGACTAAAGCCTTTACCGCTGCAACCCCTGCAAACCGTTTGGGACAGCCTTATGAAATAGCAAACTTTATCGCCTTTTTGTGCAGCAATCTTTCTGACTTTACCACAGGGCAGGCAATTCTGGTTGACGGGGGCTGGAGCCAGCAATAAAGAAAAGCCTATATCTTTTAAGATATAGGCTTTTTATATTAATCCCACCAGAAAACTAACGTGTCTTCATCATCGTAGTAATCGTCACCATAGTTTAGGTCATATTCTTCTTTTTCGTAATTGTAGATTTCTAAGATTTTGTCCCGCTTTTCTTCATCCTCAGGAAGTTTAACAATTAAAGTATCGGCATAGGGGCCGCCTTCGTCTTCAAAAAATTCGGGGTCGTCATAAATGTTTGCGACAAATATTTCTTCAGCCCCAAGCTCATAAAGTTTTTCCACAAAATTAATAGCGTTTTCGGTTTCTTCAAACCTGTTTGTCGCGAATGCTGATGGGTTTTTGTTGTTTCTAAGCCACTCCAAGGCCTCAAACATTTTGTCCATAAAAAACTCCTTTATATTGCTAATGATTTTAATATGGTCAAATTAATCCCACCAAAATACTAATAAATCTTTGTTATCATAGTAATACCAGTCTTTGCAAAAATTAAGGTCAAAGTTTTCTTTTTCAAATTCATTTAGCCTTCGAATTCGATACGCTCAGGCTCATCAAAAATCCCGGTAAAAAATGTCTAAAGCTCAAGTTCGTATAGCTTTTCTACAAATTCAATGGCGCCATTAGTTCCCCTATTATAGTAATTAACAGCGTTACGGATACATAACTTTTATTATAATTAAAACTGACAAATTCAGGTTTTTCAGGGTTTTATAATTATTGATTTCAAAATGTTTTTTATCTTGCTGGATTTTTTTGTTTTCACATCTGGCTTTCCGATTTCGATAATTTCAGGAATGGAAGTTGAAGCAATATCAATAATATGATTTAAACATACTATCCCATAATGAGTTAAAGGTGGATAAGTATCTTTAGAAACTTCATGGGCAAAAGTATGGTTCTTAATAAAATCTAGATATTATGATTTTGAATAAATCCTAAATGCTTTTCCTTCAAACATCTCATTATCATCCCATGAGGTAAATGACTCATTTGTTATGGAATAAGCGATATAGGATTTAAATTCCAGTTGTAAAATTGGCAAATCCATATCGACAGTAATTTGTTTAGTGTCTTTAATAATTTTATCCCCAATAAATAAATTTTTTGGTTTATCACTTGCTTTGCACCGGGCAAAATACATTCTTAAACTGTTCGTATCAGGCTCAGTCAAACCATAAAACTCAACGTAATCAAGATTCGTTAAATTTTGATAATCCATGTTATCATCCTTATTATAATGCATTTAATACTTTGCATTAAAATTCAACCCTGCCCGATAGAAAAATGGGGTAATCACTTGTGATATGTTTCATTGTTTAAAATTTTAAAGGCCCGGTAGATTTGTTCTATGAGCACAAGCCTTGCCATTTGATGGGGAAGGGTCATTTGGGAAATTCCCAGTTTTAGGTTGGCTCTTTTTTTCACTTCTTCAGAAAGGCCCATGGAACCGCCGATGATAAAGACAATGTCGGAAACGGAGTTATCCATTAGTGTTTTTAGGGTTTTTGCGAACTCTTCGCTTGACATTTGTTTTGCCTCAACGCATAGGGCGATTACATAAGCGTTGTTTTTTACGCACCGAAAAATCCCCTCGCCTTCTTTTATAAGAAGTTCCGCAATTTGCTTTTCGCTTGCGTTTTCGGGGATTTTTAAATCCGGCACTTCTATTATATTAATT
>JAAYMJ010000015.1 GCA_012521455.1 Clostridiaceae bacterium | reverse complement strand
TTATTGCTTTGTTAAAAATATAACAAATTTAAGTAAAATAATTAAATCATATAAGATTTCGCACAATTAAAATCTTAACCTCTTTTAGGTTAAGATTTAAACCTTAGTATGATCCAAAAATTTTAAGCGCAGGTAAAACCTTAATTGATAGGCATTTCGTCACGTTTTTACAAAAAAAATGAGCAAGCTTTAAGGTTTTTATTAATTTATATAAAGCTGCCTTAATAACAAGGCATTGGGTCGATTATTCAAATAGGATAAATATTATTTACCCATAAAAAAATACCCTATCTTTTTGCGTTTGTCAAGATTAGTTTTGCACAATTTTTTATAATAAAATTAACCCTTTAGTATTATAGCAGTAAAATATCAAAATGTCCATAATAAAATAAAAAAGTTTAAATATTTTGTCCGGTATAGTCTAAATATCGGATAACCAAAAAAATCTACTAATTTTCAAGGGTTTTGCCGCAATTTTAACGCGCTAATTACGCTTTTTAGGGTTTTATCATATACTTCTATGGCGTTTACCCTTTCGTTTATATATCCAAGGGCATGGGCGTCGGAATTTTGGATGAATGAATAGTTTTTTAAATACTCATTCTTACCTAAAAATTCTTCCCTTGTTGTGTTATTTGATATTTCCAATGTGGTAAAACCCATATCTTCTGTGATAAATCCTAAATTTGATATAATGGAAAAACTTTCCCTGTCAATGTGGGCAGGTATGCACACGCCGCCTAACCGTTCGGTTTCTTTTTTTATTTCATATACGGACAAATCACAGGATTTTAACAGGAGTTTATCGTGGGTTCCTATTAAATTGTCAAACTCATCTAAAATTTCCTGCCGTCCAAAAATGTCTTCCCTGTTTTTTATATACGCTGTGTTTTCATCCACGGTTTTTTCCATCATTAAAGCTGAGTTTAAATCCTCAAAAAGGCATAAGAGATGGACTTCTTCCCGGGATTCAATTTCCATTCCTGGGATAACTAAAATTTTGTCCTTTGCCGCCTTAATGCAGGCGTCTATATTTTTCGCACTGTTGTGGTCGGTTATTGCAATCACGTCAAGCCCTTTCAGGATTGCCATATTTACAATGTTATTCGGGGTCATATCCCCCTCCGCGCATGGGGACAGGGCAGAGTGGATGTGTAAATCATAATAGATTTTCATAGCTTTGAAAATTCCACTGCAAGTTCATAGGAAGTTTTTTGGCTTTGATAAATCAGTATACCTTCGTCGTTTGCCTTCACGATTGTGTTGTTGTCAACGGCAATCCCTTCGGGGATTATAATGCAGGAAATGTCCGCAAGATGGGCTACCGCCACAATATTTATATTAGTCTGCACCGTTATCCACGCGCAATTTTGCCTTGCCTTTGACATAACAAGGCTAAGAAGGTCGCAGATATACATGCCGCTAACTTCTTTTACCGTATCTCCCCCCGCAATTTTCACAAGCCCTAACGCTTTTTCCAAGTCTTTGGTGGTCAAAAAAATCATCCTTTCAAGTTTTTACTTAACGTGTTCATCTCATTGGAGAGGGTCTTTACCTTTTCCCTTAACTTAAATATGCAGTCGGTCTCGCTTGCCATGTTCCTTACAATGTCTTCAGCCAAACATTTGCAGCTGGGGCTCCCGCATGAGCCGCAGTCAAGGCCGGGCAAGCCTTTGTAGATTTTGTCAATTTCAGAAGCCTTTTGAATTGCAGTGAATATATCCTCGTCCAAATTCATAATGGGGTTATATTCCATGGGCTTTTCCCACAATACGTTGTAGTCCACATCTTCTGAAAACTTGGTTTTTGGCAACTTTTTAGCGGTTTCCTTTATCCTTGATTTTGCCACATAGTTGTTTTCAACAGTCAACGGCCCGCCCACGCAGCCTCCCGGGCAGGCAAGGGCTTCAATGAAGGATATGTCGTCAAGTTTTTCGTTTTCCACGGCCTCGAGGATGTTTATAACATTGTGGATCCCGTCAACCGCGATATACTTTCCTTCCTCCAAGGCCTCGGCCTCGCCCCCCACATTTGCCCATGAAACGCCGTAAAATCCAGCGCTTTGAAGGTTTTTGGGGGGACTGTCGCTGTTTATCTTATGGGCTAGTTTTAAATACACGTCTTTTATGGAAATTACCCCGTCAATGCCGGATTTAGCAACTGACAGCGGGTTTTTTATGCTTGTGGCTTTAGCCGGGCATGGGGTTATGAAGAAAAGCCCGATTTTATCTTCAGAAAGCCCCGTCTTTTTAACCGCCTCCTGCCTTGCCATATAGGCCGCAACCTCAATTGGGGGTTTTATGGGAAGCACATTGTTTAAAAGGTTTGGAAACCTTACGGAAATAAGCCTCAAAACCGCGGGGCATGCGGAGGATATGGTGATATCCATAAGTTCCCCGCTTTTAATCAGTTCCTTTGTCCTGTTGGTAACCACTTCCGCGCCTTTTGCCACTTCAAAACAGTCGTCAAAGCCAATGCCAAGTAGCGCATTTAGGATTTTGTTTATATCATTCACTTTGGGAAACTGCCCGTATAGCGCAGGGGCGGGAAGCGCCACTTTATATTCAAATTTATCTAATTCGGATAAGCTATCCGTAATTGCTTTTTTAGCATGGTACGGGCAGACACTTATGCACACGCCGCAGTCGATACAGCGCTCCTTAATTATCTTTGCCTTTCCGTCCCGCACCCTGATTGCTTGAGTGGGGCATTGTTTCAAACAGTTGGTGCAGCCTTTGCATTTATCCACATCAAGCGTTACCGAGTGGTAGTATTTTTCCAAGAAAATCATCTCCTTAAAACCAACGCAAGCAGGTTTACTGCTTATTCTTTACCACCATTTCCACCCTGGTTCCCTTATTCACTTCGCTGGTTATAATAAACACATCGGAATATTTTTTCATATTGGAAAGCCCCATTCCTGCACCAAAGCCCAATTCCCTGACCTTGTCGCTGGCGGTGGAATAACCCTCCTGCATGGCAAGCTCAATATCCTCTATTCCCGGGCCTGTGTCTTCCAACAACATATGGATTTCCTCAGGGGAGATTTCAACGGTAATCACGCCGCCGTTTGCGTGGATTACCATGTTCATTTCACCCTCGTATAGCGCTATGGAAACTTTTCTTATTATCTCAGGGTCAAAGCCGAGGGATAAAAGCACCTTTTTTACGCTGCTTGACGCCTCCCCCGCAAGGGAAAAATCATTTCCATCCACATCGTATTTTAGCACTATGCTTTTATCCATCAATTTCAATCCCTTCGGGGTTTAAGCCCCGGCTGTAAAGGCGTCCGCAGGCAACATAGAGGGGGTATTGGGTAGACATTAACACTATGTTTTTTTCCTTTGCCATTTGAATTAAGGTTTCGTCAGGTTCTTTCCCCCGCACAAAAACTATGCATTTCATATCCATCATTTCCGCAGTTCTTATAACCTGCGGGTTTACAAGCCCTGTTAAAAGCATTGCCTGGTCTTTTACAAACGCCAATACGTCGCTCATCAGGTCACATCCGCATGCGGAATTTACAGTTTCAGATAACTTGTTTTCCCCTGTAAAAACCTTTGCATTTAGAACTTCTTTGACCTTTTCCAACTTCATAATTAAACCGTTCCTTTCATCAGTT
>JAAYMJ010000125.1 GCA_012521455.1 Clostridiaceae bacterium | reverse complement strand
TTTTTATCTTGTTAATCTTTATTAAGTTTTTTAATTTTTTTATCTTTATTAATCTTTTTTAAGTTTTTTAATCTTTATTAATCTCTTTTAACCTTTTTTAATCCTTTTTATTCTTTTTTAATCTTTGTTAATTCTTTTTTAATCCTTTTTAATCCTTTTTAATCCTCAATTTCCTCGTCGCTTTCCAAAAGTTCCTTTACATAAGTGGGAAGGTAAAAGGCGCCTTTGTGGATGTCGGTGTTGTAGTATTTGGTCTTAAGCCCAAGCGCCTCCCATTTTTCAGGCTCAAAATCATCTATCGCGTGCACCGTCTTTGAGGCAAAGCCAAAAAGCCAATGCCCTGAAGGATAAGTCGGGATATGGGCCTGATAAACCATGCAAATCGGGAAGAATTCCTTAATCCTGCGGTGCGTCCGCTGCATGCTTTTGGCGTAGGAATTATAATAAGGGCTTTCATGCTGGTTTACCAAAATCCCGTTTTCGTTTAACGCTTTATAGCAGTTTCCGTAAAACTCACGGGTAAAAAGCCCTTCCCCCGGCCCGAAGGGGTCGGTGGAGTCAACTATGATTAAGTCGTACTCGTTTTCTTTAGTCCTTACAAATTTCAGCCCGTCCTCGTAATAGATGTGCACCCTTTCGTCGTCTAACTTGCAGGCGGTGTTTGGGAAGTATTTTTTGCACACCTTTACAACTTCCTCGTCAATTTCCACCATATCAATGTTTTCAATGGTCTTATACCTTGTAAGCTCGCGGATGGAGCCGCCGTCGCCTGCGCCTATTACCAACACGTTTTTAATCTTGTCCGGCCTTGTTGCCATGGGCACATGGACAATCATGTCATGATAAATAAACTCGTCCTTTTCGGTTATCATCATGCAGCCGTCCAGAGTGAAAAAGCGGCCGAACTCCCTGGCTTCAAACACGTCAATCCTTTGAAACTCGCTTTGGGCTGAATAAATGTGCTTTTCAATTTTTATGGAAAAACGCACATTCTCGGTGTGTTGTTCCGTGTACCAAAGCTCCAGATCCATAAATTGTATTCCCCTTTATAATTTAGTTTAGGCTATTACGTTTATGTTTTCAATGTCCATATCCTGAGGCCCCGTTAGGAAACAGCCTTTTTCCTTTGCGTATAGGATATAGTCGATAATCTCGCTTGTAATGTACTCGCCGGGTGCTAAAATCGGGATACCCGGGGGATAGCACATTACAAATTCGCCGCTGACCATTCCCTTTGACTCTTTTACCGGAACGCTTTTTTTCTTTGTGAAAAACGCTTCCTTCGGGGTCAAAACCACTTTCGGGCTAATATATTCATGGTCAAACATCCCCGCTTTGTCCCGGCTGTACAGGCGTTTGATTTCAGAAAGGCTGGATACTAACCTTTCAATTTCCAAGTACCTGTCCCCAACGGAAATGATGGCCAGGATATTTCCGATATCGCCAAATTCAATCTGAATCCCGTAGTCATCCCGCAATATGTCGTAAACTTCAATGCCTGCAAGGCCTATATCGCGGGTATATATTGAAAGCTTTGTCCTGTCAAAGTCAAAAAACGCGTCCCCGTCAACAAGCTCGTTGGCAAAGGCATAGTACCCCCCGATTTTGTTGACTTCATCCCGGGCATAGTTTGCCAAATCCAAAACCTTTTTAAAGATTTCCTTGCCCCTGAGCGCAAGATTTCTTCTTGAAATGTCTAATGATGAAAGCAGCAAATATGAGCCGCTTGTGGTCTGGTTTAGGTTTATGATTTGGCGGACATAGCTTTTGTCCTGGCTTTTACCGATTAACAAAAAGGAACTCTGCGTAAGGCTTCCGCCGGTTTTATGCATTGAAACCGCCGCCATGTCCGCGCCCGCCTTAATTGCCGGTACGGGCAAGCCTTCCCCGAAGTAAAAATGGGTGCCGTGGGCTTCATCAGCAAGCACCAGCATATTGTGCTCATGGGCCAGTTTTACTATTTCTTCCAAATTCGAGCAAACCCCGTAGTAGGTTGGGTTATTCACAAAGATGGCTTTTGCGCCGGGGTTTTCTTCTATTGCCTTTTTTACATCCTCAATGCTCATGCCAAGGGGTATCCCTAAATGCTTATTTACCCCCGGGTTTACATACACGGGGATTGCGCCCCCTGTGATTAGGGAATTTATGGCGCTTCGGTGGACATTTCTTGGCATGATGATTTTTTCCCCGTCTTTGCAGGCGGTTAGTATCATGGCCTGCACGGCGCTTGTGGTGCCGTTTACCATGAAAAAGGCATGGTGCGCCCCAAAGGCTTCTGCTGCCAGTTCTTCCGCTTCTTTTATTACCGAAACGGGGTGGCAGAGGTTGTCCAAGGGCTTTGAGGAGTTTACATCCAGCGCCATGGCGTCAGCGCCTAAAAGTTCCCTAAGCTCGGGGTTCCCCCGCCCCTGTTTGTGCCCCGGAACGTCAAAAGGCACTATCCTTTTCTTTTTATAAGCTGAAAGCGCCTCAAAAATGGGCGCTTTACTCTGTCTTTCATCTATCATCTTTTTTGTCCTTTCAAAAATCCAAATTCAATCATTCATATATATTTGCGCCGGTGAAGATTTCAATCATTTCCCGTCTTAAGCTTTCGGTAATGGCAAGCCTTTCTTTCGGCGGCAATTCATATACGTCTTTATTGAATAAATAGTTTTGAAGCTCTATTTCTTTTATCAGCATCTTTGTATGGAATATGTTCGCCTGATAAACATTTATATCAATGGCATCGTACTTTGTAAGGGTATTTTGGTCGACAAAGTCCTGAATTGATGTAATCGCGTGGTCAATGTAGCACTTTTTGCCGGTAATATCCCTTGTAAATCCCCTTACCCTGTAATCAATTGTTATAATGTCGGAGTCAAAGCTGCCGATGAGATAATCCAGCGCCTTTAAAGGGGATACCCTTCCGCAGGTGGAAACATCAATGTCCACGCGGAATGTGGCAATGGCATTATCCGGATGGTATTCAGGGTAGGTGTGAACAGTAACATGGCTTTTGTCAAGGTGTCCTACTACGCTATCTCTAACTTGAATGATTTCCGATTCGATGTCTTTTGGTGTTGAGCCTGTGAGATGGCGTGGCATGGATTCCTCTGAAATTAAGAGGGTGACACTTGCGCCCTGCGGGTCGTAGTCCTGTTTTGAAATATTAAGTACATGTGCGCCTATCATTTCTGTAATGTCGCATAGGATTTTTGTCAGCCTGTCGGAATTATATTGTTCGTCAATGTAGGCAATATAATCCTTTTGTTCCCGCTCACTTTTTGCATAGCAAACATCATAGATGTTGAAGCTAAGTGTCTTTGTGAGGTTGTTAAAGCCGTATAACTTCAGCTTATTTTCCAACCCTACCATCACAGCCTTTCATATATGGTAATTAGTTAAAAAATGGAAAAAAAATATTCATTTTTTATATCACCTTATGAGTTTAGTATATTCTAATAAAAAAGTCAATAGTTTTAATTTTTAAAAAACAAGAATTTTTTATGTGTCAAATTAATAGTTTTTATTGTTATTCTTTATAGTTTTTTCCTTTATTATTCTTATTTTTTTAAAACATTTTAAAAGTAATATTGACAAGTTGCAAAAGCATAATTATAATTATAATGTTACCGCTTCCGGGGTGTAGCTCAGTTTGGTAGAGCGCTTGGTTCGGGACCAAGAGGCCGCAGGTTCAAGTCCTGTCACTCCGACCAAAAAGGATGACAAATTTGTCATCCTTTTTTTTTCATTATATGAAACATCTATGATTTTCGTTTATAAATCCGGCATTTATATCATTTTTTCAATGTCCTCGCATATCTTTTCGTTTGTCAAAAGGGCTAAATGCCCCCCGCGCTCGTATTTTATTATATGTTTTTCCCCTTTTATGTTATTGTAAATAAAATCCGCGCTTTTGGGTTTTACCGTGTCGTCGTCAAGGGTCTGGATGATATATATGGGGCAGCTTATTCTGGGAATAAGCCCTTTTGTGTGGGTAAGGAGTTTTTTGAAATTCACAAGGGCGCTTAAAGGGAGTTTTTTAATATTTTCATAGTAGTTTTTCGTATGGGCAAAAAAGTCTGCCTTTAAGTTTTTTGCCACCTGCCCAAAGTTCCAGTAGTAGTAGGGGGTGTTTACCAAAATCAGCTTGTCAGCTTCATTTTCAACGCACAAATTCACCCCTATTAGCCCTCCCATTGAAAAGCCCACCACCACCACTTTTTCGCATTCCGCTTTTAAGGAAAAAAAGGCCTCCTTCGCTGAGTTTATCCAGTCGGCAAAACCCACTTTTCTTAAGTCCTTTTTGGTTTTCCCGTGCCCTGCCAGCGTGGGGGTTTCAATCTTATAGCCCTTGTTTTCCAGTTTGTTTTTCAAAGGCATGATTTCATGGACCCCGCCGCCGAATCCGTGGATTATTAAAATACCTTTTGTCATTTACCATTACCTCGCATAGGTTTCATATATCCTTTCCAGTTTATATCCTGACAAGTTCCATCTTTGCCACCGTGATGGAATGCTTTTTTGTCTTTTTATGTGGTTTTCAAAATATTCCCAAGAAGCAATCCTTACCTTTTCATCACCGCAGGACAAAAGCCTTTCCACCTCGCCCGCCGCGTCGGCTGAAAGGGTGAGGACATAATCAATATCGGCTTTATTTCCCGCAAGATATTTATCAATTTGGTTTTTGGCAATGATTTTGTCCATGGGTATGAGGTTTAGTATTAAAATGTAGGCTAAAGCCAAAAGGGCGTAAGTAAAAATTATGTTAAGCCTTGGCCTTATGATATAGTATAGTGTCACCGCAAGGCCTATTGCCTCTGCCGCCAAAAAAACATAGACCATGTACCTAAGCCTTGTAAGGCCGAATTCGTTGGAGTAAAGCTTCATTCTGTAATAGGATGAAGAAAGCAGCACAAAGGATACCAAACATAAGTAGCAGTTAAAAAATTTAGTAAGGTATGACCATTTGTTTTTTGCCTCCTTTGTAACGCCGCCTACCGCTACATTTATGAGGGTGTTTATAACCGATAAAACCACCAGCTCAAAAAACCCCCGCCGTGCGTACTGGGCGTAGGTTAAATTAGATGGCAACTGGCCTTTTGCGAACAAATACTTAAACTGGATTGCAACAAATAAGGTGTAAATGGCCAAAATGGAAAAAAGCACTATGTTTAAAACCAAAAAGTCAGCCTTCAAATCATTTTTAGCTAAAACCCTTTTTCCTTTTGGGATGGTGGTTTTATACATCAGCCCGAAAAGGTAAAACCCGCAAAATATGCCCACAATTATTTTAAACAAAGCGTTTAAATTTATCAGGCTTGCGGCCCATTTTATAAAATTTCCCACCTTATATGAAAACACCATATCGGAGCTTGAAAGCATAATGGTTAAAAATAATATGCAGGGGATTGATATTAAAACCCCCAACAACACCCGCCTTATGGTTTTTGTGTTTTTTGTTTGTGAAAGTTTCTTAAAAGGTAATCCGAAATAGGAAAAAGGCGTAAATACATTATATGTGAATTTTTCAAATGTGGTGTATAAACCATCCTTTGCGCTGATTTCACCTGATTGAAAAAGGGCAAAGGCGTTATATAAACACACTAATACTATAAAATTTAATGGCCTTAAAAGATAGTTTTGGCTTGTAAAATAGCTTAAGGATACCAAAAAGATTGGGGCAAACAAAACCAGTGCCCCCGTTTTGGGTAAAATTAAGTAAATCATCACAAACTGGATTATTGTAAATACGGGCACGCTTACCGCGGCGTTTTGCGGCATGATTAAATAAATATAGGAAATAATTGAAATTATCAAATATAAAATCCATTTATCCAACTTTTTTTCATTTTCCATTATAAAATCCCCCATTTATTCCTTTTTATACTCCAAAATATCCCCCGGCTGGCAGTCTAGGGCTTTGCAGATTTCCTCCAAGGTTTGAAACCTTATGGCCTTGGCTTTTTGGTTTTTTAGTATGGATAAGTTTGCGGGGGTTATATTTACCTTTTTCGCAAGCTCTAAAAGCCCGATTTTGCGCTTTGCCATCATAACGTCAAGATTTACTATAATGGGCATAAAATCTTCCTTTCTTAAATTGTTAAGTCGTTTTCCTCTTTGTAATATACCGCCTGCTTAAACACGTCTTTAAGGGTCAGGCAAAAGAGGGATAAAAGCATGAAAATGATAAAAATAACGCATGAGGCAATAGTGAAAAAACAGATGATTTTTAAAAGGTAAATCAAACCGATAGCAAAGCTTGCCACCGCGCATTTCCGTAGTGCGTCAACGTTTTTTCCCACAAAGGGGTTCCCCGAAAGCAGGGTTTTAAACATCTGCTTAAGCTGCCATAGTATATACACGCTGCATATGCCTGAGGCGATTAACACTACGTTGTAGGGCGCCACTAACTCCTTATCGTACTGCAAAAATTCCATGATTTTAGGAAGTAAAAAAGGAAACGATATGGTGCAGGCAATCCCCAGGCAGAATAAAATGTCCACCAAAATTTTTGTAAGGTAGTGCACAAATGAGTGTTTATACAAAATTATCCCTCCAAAAATTGTTTTTGCAAGATTATTATTCCACATGATTTTATAAATGTCAATAATAATTTATTGATTTTCGATAAATTGTTATTGATTTGCTTTAAAATATTTAATAAAATAAACGGGCTTGTTCATGTATTTGATATAACGTGGTATTTCTCAAAAAATCACCCTGTTTATTTAAACTCAAGAAGTTTTTGCCTGCCTTACATAGGGAAAAGCGGTACTAATACATGGCTTTGGCTTGTATTTCCATTGGGTTTTCTTTGAAAAAATAATTACAGCAGTTAACGGAAAAAGGTACGAAAAGAGTCATTAGGGATATCCTGAAGGTGTATGAATATTTAAACAAACCATAATAAACGGGAAAACAAAAAGTGAAGTTCAATTAGAACTTCACTTTAGCTTTTTCGATTATATCCTCGTACCTTTCAAAGGGCTCGTTAAATACCAAGTGTTTGAACACTTCGACTTTTTGGCCCTCTATCAAGAACTGGACGGAATTCACGTCGGGAAGTTCCGTCAGTGAATTTACAATTGAATAGATGGTCATAAGCTCGCCGCTGGTTCCGCCGGGGTGTTTGTCGATAAATTCCTTTGAAAAGTTTACAACGCAAATCCCGTCACGGGTTTCAACGGAAATAAGCTTTGTTTCATCGGGTATGGTCTTTGTAAGGTTGGGGTTTTGCGGCCCCTTCATAAGTTCGGTAAGTATCACCATTTCCTTAGGAGTGGTGGGTTTAACCTGCACTTCCCTAAGTTCCTTTACCAAATTGTCCGCGTTTTGGTTTGCAAAATACAGGGCAATCTGCAAGGTGTTGGTGTTTTCCACCCCGGGGTAAATTATGTCGTCAAGCCCTAATGCCCCGACTTCTTTATTGGTGGAACTGGAAATCAGCATATTTCCTTCAGCTAATATCAACACTTTTTCAACGTCAGGTATTTCACAAAGTGTTTTTACAATCATGTATTTCGATAGGGCCTCATCCACACCTTTTACGTTTAAAAACTCGCCGGACAGATTCACGGTAACCAATGTCCCCGTTTTTTCAAGGCCTAATAGCTTTGTCCCTTCAGGGATAACCGTGATGTGGTCTTGTTGGTTCGGCCCTTTTAATAATTCTTCTACCGCAAGTTTTAATAATCTTTCCCCGCTTGCCTCCTCGTCAATGGTTCTATTCTCGCTGACTAAATTGCTTTTATCGCTGTTTGCGAAATATACATTTATGCTTGTGCCTTTACTCCCCTGCCTGTTGCATGCCGTAAAAACCAAAGCTGTACACAGCGCCAGCATTATTATTAATATCCGCTTCAAAAGCACACCTCCATATCGTTATACAAAAGAGTATAACAGATAATAGTTACAAAACAATTAAATTATATTACAATATTATGAAGGTTCTCCCTCTTACAGCTTTGTGGTTATGGGGATCATTATCTTAAATGTGGTGCCTTTACCTTCCTCGCTTGCAACTTCGATATTCCCCCCGTGAAGTTCAACGCCGGCTAAAGCAATGGATAGTCCTAAACCCGTTCCCCCGGTGTCCCTTGCCCTTGCTTTGTCCACCCGGTAGAAACGCTCAAAAATCAAATATTTATCTTTTTCAGAAATACCAATGCCTGTGTCTTTTACAGTAATGATTGCCCGGTTTTCTTCCCTGTGAATCCTGATTGTCACTTCCCCGCCTTCAGGGGTGTATTTTATGGAGTTGTCCACAATATTGTATATTGCCTCATGGAGCCTGTCAGGCTCAATCATTGAATAAATTTCATCTTCCGAAAACACATTCAGCGAAATATTCTTTTTTTCCGCAAGCCTTGACAGACTTTTGACAATGTCAAGCACGATTTTGTTGATATTTCCCAAGGTAAACTCAATTGCCGCCATGGTGTTTTTATCGTCCATGCGGGTAAGTTTTAGGAGTTTGTCAACAATTCTTGTGAGCCTGTCCACTTCATTATTCATGTCCTCTAAAAACTCCAAAACCATTTCGTGGGGCATGCCGGGGCTTTCAATGATGGAGTCGCAGATAAGCTTTATGGAAGAAAGGGGCGTCTTTAACTCATGGCTTGCGTTTGACACAAATTCCTGCCGCTTGATTTCCTGCTTTTCGATTTTATCCGACAGTTCATTAAAGGACTTTATAAGTTCCGCCACTTCCCCGCTTCCCTTTGCCTCAAGCTCAACCTTTGAGTCCGCTTCAATCGCTTCTTTTACTTTTTTAGTTAAGTCCTGAATGGGGGCGGTTATTATGCTTGCTAAAATAAAGCTGAATACCCCGATTAATAAGCTCACGATTACAGAAAGCACAAGTAAGTTCCGCGTGATTTCTGACATGTATTCTTCAATTTCGGCGCCGCTTACCTGCATAAGTATAGCCCCCACAATATCACCGTCTTTCATAAAGGGGGCAGAAACGTTAAACACCAGTTCGCCGTCTTGTGTCCTTTCGGTTTTGGCTTCGTCCTTACCCTGAAGGGCGCCTAAAATCTGTTCGGTAAGTATGGTTTTTCCCTTGATGGAGTTTTCCTCGTTTGAGTCATATATAACTTTAGCGTTTATATCCACAACATACACCCTGTACCCTTTTGAGGTGTCCATGTTTTTTACCAATTCATCAAACCCCTGATAGGAGTTGGAAAGCACGGTATTTGCCCTCAAGGCCAGTATGTTTGCCTGTGTTAAGATCTGCACTTTTTTTGAGGATATAAAATAATCTTCCATGGCGTTTGTGATATAAACGCTTACCAACATCAGCGTGAGCAAAATGACTATAAAATATGTGGCTACAAGCCTCCAGCGGATGGAGTAAAAGAAGGTCTTAATTTTCCCTGAAATAATAACCTACCCCCCATTTTGTTAGGATATATGTGGGCTCGGCAGGATTTGGCTCGATTTTTTCCCTAAGCCTTCTCACATGGACATCCACAGTCCTGATATCGCCGGGATAGTCATAGCCCCATATGATATCCAACAGGTTTTCCCTTGAATACACCTTCCCCGGGTTTGACACAAAAAGGTCCATCAAGTCAAATTCTTTAGCTGTGAGTTCCACAAGCTTGCCTTCGATTTTTACCGTCCTTAAATTGTAATCCAATACCACCCCGCCGCTTGCGGCTTTGGTTTTGGATTTGTTTTGGTCGTTTTGTGAAAGCCTTCTTAAAATCGCCTTAACCCGGGCTTTTAGTTCCAATATGTTAAAGGGCTTTGTCATATAGTCATCCGCACCAAACTCAAGCCCCATGATTTTGTCCATATCCTCAGTTTTGGCCGTAAGCATAATTATCGGGACGTTGGAAAATTCACGGATTTTCTGGCATACAGTTAACCCGTCAATTTTAGGCAGCATTAAATCCAAAATAATTAAGTCAATGCTCTTATCCCTCGCAAGCTTTAGGGCTTCTTCCCCGTCGTAGGCGGTTTCCACCTTGTACCCGTCCTGCTCCAGGTTAAACTTTATGCCTTTTACCAATAGCTTCTCATCATCAACGATTAAAATTTTCATAAATCATCCCTCCATATGCTTTAGCCTTTTTTATATTATTAACTTAAATATATACTTTAAATAATTAAATTGCAATATAAAGATTTAAAAAATGGAATTAATTTACAGTGATTTTGTCCTTTATTTCCTCAAATTTTTTATCCCCTATGCCTTTGACTTTTTTAATATCTTCTATTGACGTAAATTTGCCCTTTTGGTTGCGGTAATCTATAATTGCCTGGGCGGTTTTTTCCCCTATCCCCTTTAGTTTCATAAGCTCACTTTTCCCCGCGGTGTTTATATTGATTTTGCCGCCTGGGGCATTTTGCGGGCTTTGGGCCGCATTCTCCTGCAAAGCCGTGTTTTGCGCCGCAGTTTCATAAACTTTTTCTTCAGCGTAAGCTTCCGCCACTTGACTGCTTTGTGTTTGGGTTTTTTTGGGGATATAAATTTCGCTTCCGTCTTTTACATAGGCAGCTAAATTTAAGCTGTCCACATCGGCGTCCTCCGTCAAGCCCCCGGCTTTTTCTATTACGTCAATGACCCTTGCGTCATGTGTAAACTCGTAATACCCGGGGTTTTTCACCCCGCCTTTAATGTGCACGCCCAATTTTAAATAGTTTTCTTCGGGCACAATGGAAAAAACTTCTTTATCCGCAGCTTTTGTAAAGCCTGTGTTTCTGACAAACAGGGCAAAGCAGATAAAGAATAAAAAGATTATAAAAAATAAAAGCCCTTTTTTTATGTTTTCCTTCATGTTTTTCCCTCCCTGAAAATTTTGGGTGTTTACATGAAGATATGCTTAAAGTTATTATATCATTTATAAAACAATTGTCAAAATATTCTTTTTTTGCTCATATTTTAAATTATTTTGGTAAATATGCCTCTGTCAAAACGCATTTTATTGTTTTTTCTCAAATGCTAACATTCTATTGAAAAAAATCCGACTTTAAGATACAATAATTTCGGTGATTTTTATGAAGAA
>JAAYMJ010000014.1 GCA_012521455.1 Clostridiaceae bacterium | reverse complement strand
GGTCGTTGGTTCGAGTCCAACTTGAGGAGCCATTTTTTTTGGCCCATTGGTCAAGCGGTTAAGACACCGCCCTTTCACGGCGGTAACGGGGGTTCGAGTCCCCCATGGGTCACCATCTTTGGGCCTTTAGCTCAGTTGGTTAGAGCTACCGGCTCATAACCGGTTGGTCCGGGGTTCGAGTCCCTGAAGGCCCACCAGAAAAAAGATGTTGGCTTCAACATCTTTTTTTGTTTGACAAAAGGAAATGGCGCAAAAATTTAAGCGGAAAAGCGTTGGCTTTTCCGCTTTTTTGTTGTGGGCTTCAGTTTGTTTTGTATGAAGAAGGGCTCTTAAAAGAGAGAGCACAAACCCATCTTTTCGGGGTGCGTTTATTTATAATTCATAAGCTTGGATTGCGGCAGCAAAATTAAAGCGTTAATAAATAAGAAAACCGGCATTAGTAGATTAGATTACAGCAATTGGAGGTTATAAAGCCATTATACCTTTTACATATAAGAATTTGTTAAGGCACTTTAAATTATATAATATAGCAATATCCGATAAAATTAGACAATTTATGTTGCATAGCATTTTAGAATGATATAGAATATTATTGTTTTATTTTACTGACAAAGGATTTGAAAGTATGAAAAAACAGCTTTTTAGCATTATTCTTATTTTTGTTTTATTAGTTTTTATCCATCCCCCTTAAGTTGCTTTTTCGCAGGTTTTGACCTATGAGTTAGATGGTTTTACCGTTGATTTTGACAAAGCTAGCGGCACAATTTTAAAGGCATACGATATTAAAAAAATTAACATTGTTATACCCGACGAAATTGACGGGGTAGCGGTTAAAAAAATTGGCGCGGAGGCTTTTTACAGCAATTTAGGCTTGGTAAGCCTGGGCTTTTTAGAAAGTTCCCAACTACAAGAGATTGGGGATTATGCTTTTTTAAGCTGTTATAATTTAACTAGCGTTACGATACCATCCAGTGTGCAAAAAATAGGTGAAGGGGCGTTTTACGACTGCGAAAATTTAGCAAGCGTCAGCTTTTTGGGCAAATCACAGCTTAAAACCATTGGTGATTACGCTTTTTATTGGTGTTTTGTTTTAAAAAGCATAACAATACCATCAAGTGTTGAAGAGATAGGGCTTGGTGCCTTTTTTAGCTGTAAATACTTAGAAAGCGTAAAGTTTTTAGAAAATTCCCAATTGAAAACCATTGGGAATAACGCTTTTGGCTACTGCGGCTTTTTAAAAAACATAGAAATACCCTCAAAGGTTGAACTAATAGATAATTTTGCTTTCCGCGATTGTGAAAGATTGGAAAGCGTAAAATTTTTAGAAAATTCCCAATTAAAAATTATAGGCACGGATGCTTTTTTAAACTGCGCAGCTTTAAAAAGCATAACAATTCCATCTAAAGTAGAAAAAATAAGCGGGGGCGCGTTTGCGAATTGTTCGTCTTTGAAAAATGTGGAGTTTTTAAACTGCAATGTTTTGATAGGCTCAGTTGCTTTTTCTGATACGCCATGGTTTTTAAATCTTAAGATTAAAACCAAAAATCCGGATTTTTTATTTGCGCAAGACAATAAAATTGTGTTTTTAACGGGGTTATCCGATAATATCACCATACCTGACGGCGTTGTTAGCGTAACCATGAGCGATGAATTTTTTTCGCAGGAGACTTTAAGATATAAGATTAAAATACCAAAAAGCGTGTCCGCAATAAGCAGCAATATAAATTTATTAGGCAGAAAATTTGTGGTGGATGAATTAAATCCATATTATTCATCGGATAATGACGGGAGTTTATATGATAAGGATAAAACAAAATTAATCGCGGTTCCTGTAAATCAAAATGAAATAAATATACCAAATACAGTTAAAACAATCGGAAGGGAAGCTTTTTATGAAAATAAAAACTTAGAAACCGTGGTACTGCCTGACAGCGTTGAAATAATTGAGGATTACGCGTTTTACGAAGCAAAGGTAAAAAACATTAAGCTTTCAAATAATTTAAAAAGCATAGGGGCATACGCATTTTTTGTTGGTGATTTTGATAGTATATCATTGCCTGATAGTTTGGAAGAAATAGGTGAAAGCGCGTTTGCAATATGCAATAATTTAAGGTCGGTTACTATCGGGGAAAATGTTAAAGTTATAAAAGAAGGTGCGTTTTCAGGCTGTGATTCTTTAGAGGAAGTTATAATAAAAAGTAATTTAACAAGGCTTGAGGAATACGCTTTTTACCTTTGTTATAATTTAAAAAAGCTGACTTTTACAAAGGATGCGCCCGAATTTATTGACTTTTACGGCTTTTTATACACTCATGATGACTTTACGTTTTATTATTACGACAGCGCAAAAGGTTTTGAAAGCAAAATATGGGGGTTGTTTAAGACAGTAAAGCTTTCCCATGTGGAAATAAGCACAGAAAGATTCAATGATAAATTGGTCGTGGATTATAAAGTTAAGGAAGATGTAAATAATTTTGAAGCGGTGGTTGCCCTGTATGATGAAAACGGGCTTTTGGCATTAAAAAGAAGGACGCATGATTTTAACGGCAAGTACGATTTAAGTGAAACATTCTATGAAGGATTTGAAAACGCAAAATATGTGAAGGTGTTTATTTTAGACAGCTTAAAAAATTTAGAGCCGCTGCTTGTAAATGGTTATAGCGAAATAAAATAAGGGGGAGCGCAATACTCCCCCTTATCAATTAAAAAGTACTGTCTTGGTCTGTATTTATGTTTCCATAGAATTCTTCATAATTTTTTTCAATTTCGTCTTTAGGTTCCGTTGTTTCTCCGCAAGTTTGTGTTGTATCTTCAGTATTTTCAATTTCATTATCATCAGCAGCCTGGGCGATGTCGGAATTTATATTATTTTGCTTTTCAATTTTATTTTTTACATAATCCAAAATTTCGCCGGTGATTTCATCGATTACATTAAAGTTTATGGAATTTACATAGATGTTTTCAAGCTGGTCATGAAGCTTTTTTGCGTTTTCAAGCTGCCTTATGCTTTTATTCAGCCAGATATTGTATTGGGCGCAAATGCCTTGGATTTCCCGCTGGTGCTTTGTTTCAACATTTGGCTTTACGCACTCTTTAAAGATATCAATCACTTCATCTTCCCCGTCAATTGTTTCAAACTCGTGGGGCAAAGTGGAGTCAAAGACAATCAGGTCAAGCTCGGGGAAAAGTATCATGTGGATTTTATCCGCGTTAAGGCCGTTATAGTAAACTTCCATGTCCAACCCCCGCTGGAGGGCGTTTTCGTAGAGTTTTGCCAATATGGTGGATTTCCCCGTGCCGGGGCGGCCTTTTAGGTAGTAGCGTTTTGATACGGTGTTTAGTATGGTATGGATGTAGTCCATTACCCCTTTGGGGGTTTGGGAAAAGGAGAAGCGGCGCTTTATTTTGCCTGCTTTATCTAAGGATATGTCCTTTAAAATACTGTTTATAAGGTTTTCGCAGATTTTATTTACCTTGTCAAACTTTGTGTTTTTGGTGTAATATTTTTTCCATTCCTCATAGGCAAGATGTGCTTTGTTCAAAAATTCATAGGCATTGTCAAAGCAGGTTTTAATCTGCGCTTTTATCTCCAATATTGTGTCTTTTTGGGTCTTTAGATAACCGCTGTCCCAAGCTTTGCCCAAATTCACGTATTCCTCAATGGCGCCGGGGGCTGTGGGCTCGATAACGTGGGGCTGGGTTCCGTCCACCACCGCGACGCTCAAGGCAGGGATTATAATCCCGTCTAGGGAGTCGGGGTCCGATGAGCAGTGGAGGATTTCGGCGTCAAGGCCTTCTTCTTCGCATACTTTTGCCACCTTTTTAATCAATGTGGATTTGCCCGTGCCCGGGCCCCCTTTTAGTATGAATATTTTTTCTATCCCCTGTAAATTTGACGAAAATAAATCCACAAAGCCGCATTGTGTGTTGCCGCTGGCAAAAAAGTGTTTATGCTGCATATAATTGCCCCTTTCATATTGAATTTATATAATATATGAAATAATTTTTGGCAATATTAACATTGAAAACGTTGGAAAAATCTGAAACAGTGGTATAATTAATATATATTTACCAAGGAGGGGTTTTATGAGCAGGGAGAAATGGCTTTTGGGCGAGGTTAAAAAGTGGGAGGAGGAAGGGCTGATTTCCGGCGAGGTTTCGCAAATCCTTAGGGAGAGGTACGGCCTTTCTAAAAAGGCAAACATTTTGGTTTTGTTTTTTTCCATCATTGGCACAATTTTAATCGGCGCGGGTATTATTTTGATTTTCGCGAAGAACTGGTACAGGATTCCTTTGGCGTTTAAGACTATTATTTCCTTTTTGCCTTTGGTTTTATCGCAGGCTTTTTCATTTTATGTCCTGTCCAAAAGGAAAGACAGCCTTGCCTTTAGGGAGTCAGCGTCCCTTTTTATGGCGGCTTCTGTTTTTCTGGCGGTTGCCTTAGTGGGGCAGACTTTTCACTTAAGCGGTGATTTTTCAAGTTATGTTTTAACATGCGGGCTTTTGTTTATGCCGTCAATGTTTATTTTAGACGCGGTATCCCCTTTGATTGTGTATTACTACACCGTCATTAACTGGGCGGGGATTGAAACGAACGGCCTGGCAAACGCTGTGGTTTTGGTTTTGGCAATGGCTGCGGGAATTTATTTTGTTTATAAAAAGAGAAAATCAAACCCGCAGCTGGTGTATTATCTAAAAACAATCACGGTTATTGCCTCATTTTTGGCCTTTTG
>JAAYMJ010000124.1 GCA_012521455.1 Clostridiaceae bacterium | reverse complement strand
CTTTTTGCCCCGCCGCATCCTGCAAGCAAGGATACTGAAAGTAATGCTGCAAGTGATAATGCTACTAGTTTTTTCATATTGAAACCTCCTTTATTACGTTGATTATTTTTGGTAATCAATCACAAAAGATTTATCACATTTTTACCAAAAATTCAACTGTTTTTTTTACATTTAAAATACCAAATTTGTTTTTAAGCCTTTTGTGCTTTTTTTACTAATTTTTGACCTGTTTTTTATTATTTTTGCTATTATACAGCTTTTTAATTATTCCCGCCTCAAAAATTTATCCTGCACAGCCTTTACTTCCTGCCATACCCGCCGTCTTTTTGCCAAACCCAAAAATTACAAATCCGTAAAATCCCGCCGTATATTTCTTCCCGCAGTTTTTAACAACTTGAGGATAATTTATATTATTTCAAAATTTTTTGTTATTATATTAACAAATTTTGCAAAAAATAAAAGCATACAATATTGAATTGTATGCTTCATATTGTAGATAATCTGCATTTTTGAACGCCTTGGGATTGAAAGCGGCTTTGAAAGCCATTCAAACAAAACCCCTAATTTCTTTTGTTTGTTCTTTCCGACTTTAAAACGCTTAAGAATACAATAATTAATTGTATGCTTAAGTTCAATAAAAAACTATAAAATCCACTTAAACGCAATCATAAATCTAAAACCGCACTACATAACCGCAGTTTTTATTTTTAAATACAAACTAAAATATGTGATTTACGGGGTTTTATTATTATAAAAAACCAAAATTAAAAGCCTGCCGCCTCAATTCCAAAGGCAATGCACCTTTCCTCATCAGCCCCTTGCGGGGAATCTTTCACAATCAATCCTTCCCCCAGTAAAACTGCTCCGTTTTTTCTCATCCTGTCGGAAAAATTCCTCATCCATTCCCCGTCGCCCCAGCCATAGGAACCAAACAAGGCAAGTTTTTTCCCAAAAACCATGCTTTCAATGGAGGAAACATAGGGCTCAAATTCATTTTCTTCCAGTTCCTCAACCCCCATGGCGGGACAGCCTAAAGCAAGCAGGCCGGAGTCTTTCAAATCATCTTCTGACGCCTCGCTCACATGTTTTATTTTAACCTCCGCCCCCGCGCTTTCCGCCCCCTTTTTAATTAACCGGGCCATTTTTTCAGTGTTGCCCGTTAGACTCCAATACACAATTGTAATTTTATTCATAAAACCACTCTCCTTTTGCCTGATTTATAAAGGAATTTACCATGCCTGCTTTCAACAGGCCCAAAAACTTTATTGCAGCCTTCCAATGCCGCAGGCCTGACGGCGCCCTGAAGTTTTTTCACAAATTGGTACCATATTTGTTAGCTTAATCTAACTTTCTTATATAAAAAAAGGAATTGTTAGACTCACCTAACATTATATTCCTAAAAAAGACAGTTGTCAATATTTTTAGTAAAAATTCTTACTAAATTACTATGATTTTTTGCCGCAGGGTAACATTGGATAGAATTCATACCGCGCCAAAGACCGCGCGGCATGAAAAAATAAAAGCCCTTCCGGGCTTTTATTTTAAGCTGTCCAAATCAATAGACTCTATATTTTGAAGCAGCGGCCTTAAATTCTTTAAATTTTTTAGCACAAAAACTTTCAAATATTTTGAATCCTCAGAATACCCGATGGAAAACCTCATTTTGCCGTCTGCTATATTTTTGGTTTTAACATCACAGATTTTGCCATCTTCCGTATAGGTAGCAAAAACCAAAACCCCTTGGGAGTTCTTGTTCCCTTCCACCGCAACAACAATCCCATCATCCAATAGTCCTTCCACCAAAACCCCGTACTCATCGGGGTTTTCGCTTTCAGAAGTATCCGTAAACGCCCTTAGGCACACGCTGTAATTATAGGCGTTAACGTCATACCAATGCGCGCCGTCATCGCTTACAAAGCCCTCGTTTGGGTTGCTGGTGGCATTTGACAAATAGCTTGACTCGTCAGAATATCTCACATTCCCTTCCACTGCCATATTGGCAATATCCCACGCAGGCACGGTTATTTTTACATAAACCGCAAAATATCCTTCCGACAGCGGGATTTCTTCAGGAAGGTTTATTGTGTAGTATCCTGGATATCTGAAAAACTTTTCCGCAACGGGGGTGCTTAAAACGGTGTCCACAGAATCGCTTGAAGAAACGTCCGTGTCCACAAAAACCTGCACCGTCGCGTTTTCATTGTAAGTGTAAAGGCTTACCGCCTTTAGTTTCTCCCCGCCGTTTGAATAAAACTTGTTAGCCCCGTAAATTTCGCCAGTCACAAAGCTTATGTAGCTGGTCATGCCAAAGGGGTCATAAAGGTACTGCTTGTCGTAGTTTAGGCTGCTTTCCGCCGCCAAAAAGACGGTTGTGTCGCTTCCAAAGGCGCTGTCATAGTAGGATATGTATATATACCCATCATCCCCAATGTCTTCCCCCCAGCT
>JAAYMJ010000123.1 GCA_012521455.1 Clostridiaceae bacterium | reverse complement strand
GCTTGGTGGCCTATTTGGAAATTTTATTTAATAAAAGCCTTCTTCCTTCTTATGGGGAGGCAAGCGCGTACATAAAAAAAATAGTGGGTTTGGGCGCGGTTGACGGAATACTTGGGAAAAGCTCATATTCTGTTGACGGGTTTTGTTTGCAAAAAGATGAGAAAATAATCAAAAAATTGAAAAATATGAGTAATTTTATATAGAATAGTTGACCAATGGAAGAAAAATATGTATAATAGTTATACAATATCCAAAAAGTATTTAGTAAAACTAGATTTTTACTATTTTTATTTTGGCTGAAAAAATTGTTAAATTTTACACATTCCCTTTAAAACGCAGAAGATTAAGGTGGTTATCGGATGAAATGGCAACGGTTCTTGTGGATAAGTTCAATCTGCGTGATGACTTTTGTGAGTTTTTGTTTTTGCTATCTTTTCTTTGTCAATAAATTCTACTCATTAATTTTTCCCGCTTTGTTTTTAGCATTCCTGATTATGTTTTTAACGCAAATTCTGGCATTGAAAAATATAAAAATTAAAAATCAAAGCGTATCTGTTAATTCCCATGACGGTTGCGACGTGAGCAAAATTTCAAATATTTTGGGAATGCAAGTGGGTTTTTTTGAAGTGGATTTAAAAGACGGAACATTTCTTTGTTCCTGTAACCTAAAAGACATTGTCCCGTTAAACATTATCGGGGACCTTTCAAATTTGAACGTTAAAAAAGTCAAGGAAATCAGAAAATACTTGCAAAAGTTTTCCGTTGGAGGGGACAGCACTTTATTTTGTATTGATGAGGACAGGAACAATATCAGATGGGTCAAGGTTAAGGTTAAGGTTTTAAACAAAAAAATAATCGGGCTTGTTATGGATTATACCAATAATGTTTTAAATGAAAATGAGTGGGACAAGTCCGTTTTATATGACAGGTTAACCGGCCTTTACAACAGGGATGCATTTTTTATCAAGGCAAGCCGCATATTAAAAAAAGGCGTGAATTTTGCGCTTTTCGCGGTTTGCGACATTGACAATTTAAAATATGTCAATGACATACACGGCCATTCCGTGGGGGACTATTACATGAAGCATATGGCAAACGCCTTAAAGGAGTTTGAAAAATACGGCCTTATATGCAGGAATAACGACGATGAGTTTTTTATGTTTTTATACAGGTTCAATTCCGAACAGGAAGCATACAGGATAATTGACTCAATCAGCAAGGAAATCAGGGCAAAAGGGGTTAATATGCCCGACGGGTCCTTTATACGCTTTGGATTTACGCTGGGTTATTCCATATACCCGTCGGATTCTGCGGATTTGAATGAATTGAGCAATTACGCCAGTTTTGCGCTGACCATGGGAAAGGGCACAAACCGGAATTTGAACTATGCTTTCAATAAAGAAGAATACAACCAAAAGAGCTTTTTAGTCACAAAAAATATTGCTTTGGATAAATTTATTGAAGAAAACTTAGTTACATATCATTTCCAGCCCATAGTGTCCGCAAAAGACGGCTCGATTTTCGGGTATGAGGCGCTCATGAGGCCTGACTCATCATTGTTTTCTTCGCCAATGGAAGTGCTAAAGCTTGCGCAAAGCGAGAAAAAGCTCTTTTACATAGAAAAGCAGACAATGGTAAATATAATAAATATAGCTTCTAATCACAAAGACATTTTTAAAAGCAAAAAGATTTTTATTAACACCATTCCGAACCAGATTTTGCATGACAGCGACTATGAGGAAATAAAGGACAAGCTTGAGGACCTATCCCAAAGCATTGTTTATGAAATTACGGAAAATGAGTACTGCGAAAAAGGGGAATTGGACAGGAAAATTAAGATGCTGCGCCAAGGAAACAGCGCCATTGCGCTGGATGACTTTGGAAGCGGGTATAATAATGAGGCAAACTTAATTGATTTGTCACCTAATTATGTTAAAATTGACATAGCTTTAATCAGGAATATAAATAACAATAAAAATAAGATGAACATTGTAAAAAGCATTATTAACTACAATAAGAAAAATAATATTAAGACCATTGCGGAGGGAATTGAAAACAAAGAGGAGTTAATCACGGTTATTAATTTAGGCGTGGATTTCGTGCAGGGGTATTATATTTCCTTCCCGCAGCCCTATTTTGCAAAAAGTATTGACCCTGAGGTCGTAAATATTATAAAAGACTGCCACAAGCAGGCGCTGAATGCATAATCTGCGTAAGAAACGGCGGGGTATTATGAAGCCAAAACACCACATCTTAATTGTGGACGATATGGGCATAAACCGTGAAATGCTAAGGGAAATGCTTGAGTCAAATTACGCCATAACCGAAGCCTCATCAGGCGTGGAAGCGGTAAGCATTGCCCTTGATTTAAAAGAAAAAATATCCCTGATTTTATTGGATTTAATAATGCCCGAGATGGACGGGTTTGAAACCCTGCGCATTTTAAAGGCAAGCCCCGTGACCCGCAATATCCCTGTTATATTTATATCCGCTGCAAATTCCGCGGAGTATGAAGTGAGGGGATTAAGGCTTGGGGCGGCGGATTTTATATCAAAGCCTTTTAACCCAGATGTGGTGAAAACAAGGATTGAGCTTCAGCTTAAATTAAACAGTTACCAAAAGCATATGAGCTATTTGGTAAATGAGCAGGTCAACAGGCTTGAACGGGTACAGGATAAAATGATAGACCTGTTGGCGACAATTGTGGAATACCGGAACCTTGAAAGTGGGAACCACATTAAAAGGACAAGGGTTATAGTTACTGAGCTTATAAATATATTAAAAGACAGCGGCCGCCTTGACCCTTCCATAGCCCCAATTGACCAGATTTATATCCCAAAGGCGGTAACCCTTCATGATATTGGGAAAATCGCAATACCCGACCAGATTTTAACCAAGCCTGCAAAACTTACCTTTGAAGAATTTGAAATCATGAAAAAACACACCGTAATTGGCACGGAAATCATTGACAGGTTATCCGGAATTCAAATGGAACCCTATGTAAAACACGCAAGGGAAGTGTGTTTATACCACCATGAAAAATGGGACGGCACAGGCTATCCAAAAGGCTTAACAAAAGAAGAAATACCGTATTCGGCAAGGCTTATGGCCCTTGTGGACGTGTATGACGCGCTGCTTTCAAAGCGGGCGTATAAAGAGGCTTTTAGTTTGGATAAAACCATAAAAATTATAAAAGAGGGCAGGGGAAGCCATTTTGACCCTGTAATCTGCGACGCGTTTTTAGAAAACAGCGACATATTTTATGATATTTATAAAAATTATGCCGACTAAAAAGCAAAACCGCGGGTTTTGCTTTTTTAATTTGGAGCTGTATATTTTTTTGCAATAAAAAAGGGTGCATGCCGCACCCTTTTTAAATTTCGTCCCTCTTTGAAAAAACGCAGCCGCAGTAGTTTTGCCGGTACAGGTTATATTCCTTTGAAAGCTCTATGCTTTTTTGGTATCCGCCGCGCTTTTTAAAATCATTGGGCAAATGCTTTATGCCGTATATTTTTGAAAGTTCCTCCCCGATTTCGTTTATGATTTGGGCGTTTTTGTAGGGGCTGACCGACAGGGTTGATAAAAAATACCCGCAATCCCGCGCGCGCCCCGCTTTTGCCGCCGCCTCAAGGCGCAGGCGGTAGCATATATGGCACCTTGTGCCGCCTTCTTTTTCGTTTTCATAGCCTTTTATTAATTTTAAAAAGTTTTCGTTGTCGTAGTCTGAGTCTATGAAATTTATGGGGTTTTTTGTCTTTACTTCTTTTAAAAACCGGATTTGCTCGGATTTTCGCTTGTTATATTCTTCAATTGGCATTATATTGGGGTTGTAATACAATAAATCTATGGCAAAATAACCGGATAAATAGGTGATTACATAGCTTGAACAGGGGGCACAGCAAGAGTGAAGCAAAATTTTTGGGGTTGTTTTTTCTTTTTCTAATTCTTTTAAAATCATATCTAATTTTTGCTGATAATTTACCATATAAAATCACTCTTTTTATTTTTTAGTCATTTTAAATTATAGCATATTAAATATAAGTTTTAAACGCCCTTTTTTTTTATTATTACGGGAAATTTCTTTGGGAAATATTTTAACGTAGGCACAACAATATATTGTTTTATAAAACTGAAAAAATTAGTATTGACTACAAGATATAGTTGTGCTATTATGAAATAGCAGCAAAAATAAAATATTTCCAATTTACATAGAGGAAAAATTTTAAAAACGGAAGGATGGTTTTAAGGTGATTAGGGAAATTAGAAAAAGAGACGGCAGGATTGTTCCTTATGACATTACAAAAATAGTAAACGCAATACAAAAAGCCATGAGGGCTGACGGCCTTGATAACCCGGCTGAGGCTTTAAGATTGTCCTATATTGTTGAGGAAAAAACAAATGAAAAATTCAAAGACTCCATCCCCGGGGTTGAGGACATTCAGGATATTGTTGAAGAAGTGTTAATGCAAAGCGGCTATACAAGCGTGGCAAGAAGGTACATCCTATACAGAAACGAAAGAACCATGGCAAGGGAAAAGAAAAGCCGCTTGATGCAAATATATGACGAGCTTACCCATGCGGATTCCCGGGACAGCGACATGAAGCGGGACAATGCCAATATTGACGGCGACACCGCTATGGGGATAATGTTAAAATACGGCTCCGAAGGGGCTAAGGACTATTATGAAAAATATGTTTTGACCGATGAGCAAATTAAGGCGTACAGGGATGGGGACATCCACATTCACGACTTTGATTTTTACACTTTGACCACCACCTGCTGCCAGATTGATATTATCAAACTTTTCAAAGGCGGCTTTTCAACAGGGCACGGCTATTTGAGGGAGCCTAACGACATTCAAAGCTATGCGGCACTTGCCTGCATTGCCATTCAGTCAAACCAAAACGACCAGCACGGCGGGCAGAGCATTGTAAACTTTGACTACGGGCTAGCACCCGGGGTTAAAAAGACGTATAAAAAGCGGTATATTTCTAATTTCTTCAAGGCCGCGCAGCTTTTATACGATGACAGCTTATCTGAAGAAAAAGTAAAGGAAATAATCAACCAGATTGAAAAGGACTATAATTTAGCGCCCACCGTTGTGATGAGCGATGAGTATTTGAAAAAGGAAAAGGAAGTATTCTTAAATTATATAAAAGATGAGGATGTATTGGAAAAGGTAAGGGCATTTGCGAAGGAACAGAGCCTCAAGGAAACTGAACGGGCAACCTATCAGGCAATGGAGGCCCTAATTCACAACCTTAACACCATGCACAGCCGCGCAGGGGCCCAGACCCCGTTTTCATCCATAAACTACGGGATGGACACATCCCCCGAAGGCAGGATGGTTATAAAGAACGTGCTTTTGGCAACGGAAGCGGGGCTTGGATTGGGAGAAACCCCCATTTTCCCGACCCAGATTTTCAGAGTAAAAGAAGGGGTTAACTACAACCCCGGGGACCCGAACTATGACTTATTCAGGCTTGCGATGAGGGTTAGCGCAAAGAGGCTTTTCCCCAACTTTGCCTTTGTGGACGCGCCCTTTAACTTAAAATACTACAAGGAAGGCAGGCCAGAAACCGAAATCGCTTACATGGGCTGCCGCACAAGGGTTGTTGGAAACCACTATGACCCGGATAACGAAATTACTTATGGCAGGGGGAACTTGAGCTTTACTTCAATCAATCTGCCGAGAATTGCCCTAAATCACCGTGGGGATGTTGAAGGGTTCTTTAAAGAACTGGATGAAAAACTGGCGTTAGTTGCAAACCAATTGTATGACAGGTTCCAGATACAGGCCCACAAGAAGGTTAAGAACTTCCCCTTCCTAATGGGGCAGGGGGTTTGGATAAATTCTGAAAAGCTGTCCCCTGAAGATGAAATTGAAGAAGTTATAAAGCATGGCACATTGTCTATTGGGTTTATCGGCCTTGCGGAAACTTTGGTGGCCCTAATAGGCAAGCACCACGGCGAAAGCGAAGAAGCGCAAGAACTAGGGCTTAAAATAGTAAGGCATATGAGGGAATTTTGCGACAAGGAAAGCGAAAAAAGGAACTTAAACTATACCCTTCTTGCGACACCTGCGGAAGGCTTGTCAGGAAGGTTTATTAAGCTTGATAAAAAGAGATACGGCATAATTAAGGGAATTACCGACAGGGAATACTACACCAACTCCTTCCATGTTCCCGTTTACTACCCCATTTCTGCCTTTGATAAAATCAGGATTGAAGCGCCGTACCATGAATTGACAAACGCGGGGCATATTACTTATGTGGAACTTGACGGGGACACCAGCAATAACCTTGAGGCCTTTGAGGCAGTGGTAAGGGCAATGCATGACGCGGGCATAGGCTATGGCTCCATTAACCACCCTGTTGACCGCGACCCCGTTTGCGGATATAACGGAGTAATATATAACGAATGCCCCAAATGCGGCAGGCGGGAAGAAGACGGCAACATTAAATTTGAAAGGATTAGAAGGATTACGGGCTATTTGGTAGGAACTTTGGACAGGTTCAACGACGCAAAGCGGGCTGAAGAAAGGGACAGGGTAAAACATTCACTAACATTGTAAAGGACTGATGATATGATAAGGGTTGCAGGAATTGTCAGGGAGTCGGTTACTGACGGGCCGGGGATAAGGTACACACTTTTTGTCCAAGGCTGCCCTCACCGGTGCAAAGGCTGCCATAACCCTCAAACCCTCGATTTTGACGGCGGGTATTTGATGAGCGCCGAAGAAATATTTAACGACATAAAGAAAAACCCCCTCATCCGGGGGGTTACTTTTTCAGGGGGGGAACCTTTTTATCAAAGCGAAAATTTAATCCCTTTGGCAAAAATGTTAAAAGAGGCAGGATATGAGCTGGCTATTTATACCGGGTACTTATTTGAGGATTTGATAAAGGATAAGGACGGCCCCATGTATAAACTTTTATGTCTTGCAGATACTATTGTTGACGGGCCTTTCGATATAACAAAAAGGGATTTGACGCTAAAATTCAAAGGCTCATCCAACCAGCGGATTATCGATGTGAAAAAGAGTTTGGAACTTGGCAGGGCAGTTTTGGATGAAACTGAAAGATGGAATAAGGTACCTCTATGACCCCCTTACTTTTAAAATTTTTGCATATTTAAAAAAACACCTGTAAAACTTTTATATACAGGTGTTTTTTTTATACATTTCAGAAAACTTGCGAAATTTTATGGGATATGTTGCAAAACGCCAAAATTTTGTATATTATTTTTATGTATAACAAAAACAATTTTCAAGGATTTTGAAAAATATAATAAAATTTTTGGGGATTGATATGGATATTAAAAAGGCTAGTGAAATTGCGCTTATGGCGGGGGAAATCCTGCTTTCAAACGGGGCGGAAGCCTACCGCACCCAGGATACGGTGAACAGGATTTTAAGAAGTTACGGCTACGCGGGGGAGTGTATGGTTGTAGCCGACGGCATTATTTTGGTAATTGAAGATGAAGTAAACGGGGAAAAAATTACCTCAATGAAAAAGGTAAATAAAAAGCAGGTTGATTTATACAGGATTGAGCTTATAAATTCCTTTTCCCGGTCCCTTATGAAGGAAAAGCCCGGCTATGACGAGGCGGTGGGTAGGCTTAAAGAAATAAAAAACGCGCCTGAGTTCAGCCTTTTTGTGAGGCTTTCGGCGGCATGCCTTTCAGGTTTTGTGTATGCCCTCTTTTTCGGGGGCTCGGTAATTGACGCTTTTGCCGCAATTCCCGTTTGTTTTGTGACTTATTTGGTTAAAGTTAAAATTTCGGAATTCGGGTTTTTTCAGTTTTTTGAAAATTTCGTTTCAGGGGTTATAATTGGCCTGGGGACATATCTTTTAAGCATTGTGTTTGGGGCTGTCAACATGGACAGTGTCATAACGGGCGGGGTTATGATACTAATCCCGGGGGTGGTTTTGACAAACGGGATGAAGGATATAATATACGGGGACTTTACCTCGGGGATTGCAAGATTTTTTGAGGCCCTTTTGGTGATTGCCGCCATTAGCATAGGCGTTGGGGCGGTATTATTGATTGCGACAAAGGGGGCGGTTGTGAGTGTCGCTTAAGATGATAATTTTAGCTTTTTTGGGGAGCGCGGCTCCCGTAATATTTTTTAACATTGACAGGAAAAAGCTTTTTTATGCCGCAACGGGCGGGGCGTTGGGGTATGTGTGCTACGCGTACTTTTTTGAAAAGACCCGAAACGCCGCGGTTGCCACATTTATCGGGGCGTTTGCCGTAAATATATACAGCGAGATTTTAGCCCGCATTATAAAAACCCCGGCGTCAAACTTTTATGTTCCCGGGATTTTCCCGTTAGTGCCGGGGTATACTGCCTACCGCACCATTTCGTATATGGCGGAAGGAAGGATTAACACGGCAATTGTCATGATGTGGCAGACTTTAACCATTGGCGGAGCGGTGGCTTTCGGGATAATGCTTTCTGCCACGATTGTAAAATATATAAAGCATGTTGGGCAAAAAACAAAAAAGGCCTTCAGGTGAAGGCCTTTAGTTTTTAGTTATTGTATAAAATATTTTCAAAGTTAACTCCATAGCCAACGAAGTTTGGCTCGATATTGTCGATTTTCCAGCCAAGTTTTTCGTTTTCTTTTCTTAAGGTTATATACACTTTGTGCTCACCGTTATTTTTCGCGTTTGCCTTTTTGAAAACAAAGTCAGCCAATACCTCAAAGCTTTTTGTGTTTTCATCATCATTTGTTTCTTTAATTTCCAAAACCTTAACTTTTTTAACAATGTTGTCGATATTGCCTTTTTCATTTATTAAATCCCGCGGGCTTTTATTCATGGTTAAATATTCGCAAAGCTTCCTGCGGGTGAGTGTTGCGAATATAATTTGTTCATCGTTTGAGTCAACGGCGTTAAAGTATTCATTTATTATATCCTTTGGGGAGAGTTTTGACAGCAAAATCTCAAATTCGTCGTCATAGTTTATGGAGCCTAAAATCCAGTCTTCCCAGCCCTTTCCCGCAATATCCTTTATGCTTTTGCCGTTAAGCGCGCAGCCAAAGGGGATTTTTGCACCTTCGGCTTCAATGTATGCCCCGATTATTTTCCCGCTGTCTTTTAACACAACGCCCCTTGCGTCAAGGCCGTTTGGGAGCTTTTCTTCAAGCTTATAAATTTCAGCGTTTACCGCTTTTCCCACATATTCTGAAAAATCCAGCCCGATTTCCTTGGACAGTTCGCAGTTTAAGGCAAAGTAGGGTTTTTTGGGGAATTCCCCCGCTTTGTGATTTAAGGATTTGGGAAGGATTATTTGAACGGTGTTTATTCTATGGGAAACTGTCCAGTTGTAGTTTGAAAATAAATCCGAAACATTTGCGTCTATTTTATGTAAGCGTTAAGTAAAATGACCGAAATTATAACTAAAGCCAGCAAGAGCACGATACTTTTTTTGCCCATGTTATCCCTTCTTTTAGTGTATTTTGTCATAATTTAATATTACACTTATATATATGAAAAATCAAGCAAAAAAACCTCAAAGAAAACTTTGAGGCTAGTTTAGCTTTAATATAATTTCCGCGGCTTTGTCCGCATGTTTATGGCCGAGGGTGGCTTTGCAGTATTTCCTGTCGCTTTTTAGGGGCACAAGCCCGAGGGATAAATTGTTTTGAGTGGCCTTTGCCTTAATCAATATGCCTTGGCTATGTACCAAAATATTTGAATAGGGCCCTGAAATATCAAGCTCAACGGTGTCGTTTTTTTCTGAAGGAATTAAGGATATGGGTTTTTTTTGTTTTAAAACCTCCCATGTGATTGTGAAAATTGAGTTTTTAATATTTTCATTCAAAATGTCCACCTCCCCTTATGTTTATTTTATAAATAAGGGGAAGGTAATATAACTAAAAAACCCTCAACACTTTGGGGGTTTCTCAAGGGTGGCTTTTATTTTTTGCAACCTTTCTTCTTCTATTCCGTATTTTTTCATAAACCTTTCATCTTCCATGGGCTCTACTTTTACTATATCAGGCTTTATGATGTTTATGATTTCCTTAAGTTTTTCCACCGCCAAATCGGTGTCGGAATAGCCTTTTAGGATGTTTATTTCTAAAATAAAAGTTCCGGAGTATTCTTTTTTGAATTCTGCCATATTTGATATGTGCTCATCAAAGGTGTAGCCTAAAAGGGGGCGGTGGGTTTTTTGGAAATCCTTATCCGTTACAACCCTTACCTCCCCGATTACCTCGTCGCATTTTTGGGCAATTTTTTTGTACGGGTCCTTGCCTAGCAGGTAGCCGTTTGATAAAAGCCTTATGGGCTTATTTTTTCTTTTTATTAAGTCAATAATATCGCCAACCCTTTTATTTAGCAGGGCTTCGCCCTTTGAGTTTAAAAAGACAATGTCAATTTGGTTTTTCTTTTCATCAAGTATTTTTTCAAGTTCCAAAATAGCGTCATCATTTCCGGGAAAGTCCGTTTGGGTTTCCTGCTTATTGGAAGTCCTCCCGCAGGGGCAAAAAATGCAGTCGAAGGTGCAGTAGCGCTCAGGGAGGATATTTACTTTTAAAACCTTTTTTCCGTCTTTTATGTATTCTTTATATGTAAAAAAGCCCATAAACCCACCTCAAAAGCCCAGCTCTTTTTTTACAAAAATAACTTTAATCCTGCCTTTTTCAAACTGCCCTGTGATGGTTACAAAGCTGTTGCAAATTCTTTGTGGGCTGTTACAGTCAATGCAGCAGCCTAAAGTGGTGCAGGGGGTGTTTTTCCCTAGCCGTTTTGCGTCTAATGGCGCCGCGTATTGGCGCACCCGGTTTTGGGCCTCTTCCAAATTTCTTACGATTTTATTGTATCCGCAGACAATTATTACGTTTTTAGGCCCGTAAATTATCGGGGCAATCCGGCTGCCGTTTCCGTCAATATTATATAGTTCCCCCTTTTCGGTGATGGCGTTTGTGCCTGACAAAAAGAAGTCCGCGTTAAAGGTTTTTAAATAAATTTTGCGTTTGTCTTCCTTTGTCAGGCCTTCTTTGTGTTTATCTAAAAATATAAAGGGGCCGCCACGCAAAAAGTCAAAAACGCCGCATAGGGACAAGGTCAAAGAGTCCCCCGCGCTCACCACGGAATTTGGGGGGATGAGGCTTTTTAATAAATCAATCAATCCGTTTTCGTCGTTTACCACATAGCCTTCCATGTTGCGTTTTTGCAAGTTTTCTATGGTCAGGTTGATTTTGTTGTCTATGTACCATGAAATGTTTTTATCCATGAAAAAACCTCCGTTTATTTTTCCCAAACTAAAAGGTATCTCCAAAAAAGCTTTCTTTTGATTGTCGCGTTTTTTAGGTATTTTTTTGAATAGTTTTTAATTTCGTCAATTGTCATATAGGTATCGTGCTTTCCGTGTTTTTCCCACACTGCTTTTGCGTGGGGGTCATCTTTTTTTATTCTCCCGTTTTTAATTAAGTTCATTATTACATTTGGTATGGAGGCAAAGCCCCATAAAAGGTAGTCGCCAAAAGTTTTGGGTTTTACAAGGTCTAAAATTATGAGTTTCCCGCCCTTTTTTAGTTTTTCTTTTGAAAATTCAAGCAGCCATTCAAAGGGAAGGTGGTGGGCTGTTGCTGTTGTGATGATGACATCAAAAGAATTGTTTTCAAATTCTAAATCTAAAATGTTTGCGCAAATGTACTCTATATTTGTGTTATTGTTTTGCAATTTGGCTTTTTCAATCATTTTGTCAGCTAAATCCACGCCCACAACTTTTGCGCATTTTTTAGACAATAGATAAGTCAGTTCTCCTTTGCCGCAACCTATGTCAAGACATGTGCCGCAATTTTTTGGGATATACTTTAAAAGTTCGTTGAAATAGCAATTATTGTGGTTCCATTTTGCCTCGTCAAGGAGCGCGATTTCGTTAAAATCGTTTTTTATAATGTTATAATCCTGCATAAGGCTACCTCGCCATTCTTATTTACTAAAAATATGATTTTCTAAAACAAATCCCGCAGCAATATGGGCTTTGCGCAACTGCTACGGGATTTTGAAACTTTATTATTTTTTTGCTTTCAAAGAAAACCCTATATTATTCAACTGTAACGCTTTTAGCAAGGTTTCTGGGCTTATCTATGTCGCAGCCCTTTGCTGCCGCGATATAGTATGCAAATAGCTGCAAAGGCACAACCGCAAGGGAGGGTGTTAATAGTTCGTGGGTTTTAGGGATTTTAATTGTCATATCCACTTCATTTGAAATATCCTTGCAGCCTTCCTGAACTAAAGCAAGAACAACGGCGCCGCGGGCTTTTACTTCTTTTACGTTTGAAAGCATTTTGTCAAACAGTTTTTCGTAGCACAAAAGCGCAATCATTAAGGTGCCGTTTTCCACAAGGGAAATGGTGCCGTGTTTTAATTCCCCTGCCGCGTAAGCCTCGGAGTGGATGTAGGATATTTCTTTTAGTTTTAATGAGCCTTCAAGGGCCACCGCGTAGTCGGTGCCGCGGCCTATGAAAAATACGTCCTTGCAGGAGAAGTATTTTGACGCGTAATATTGGATATCTTCTTTTTGGTCAAGTATTTTTTGGATTTGGTCAGGTAATTCCAACATTGCGTCCAAAAATTCCTTTAGTTCTTCTTGTGAAATTAAACCGAGTTTATCCGCAATGTAGGCGGAAATTAAATATATTGCCGTAAGCTGGGTGCTGTAAGCCTTGGTGGTGGCAACGGCAATTTCAGGGCCCGCCCATGTGTATAACACGTCGTCGGACTCCCTTGCT
>JAAYMJ010000122.1 GCA_012521455.1 Clostridiaceae bacterium | reverse complement strand
TGTTTTTGTGGGAATTTGCCTCCCCCATTCTAACGGTGAGGGTGGCGTTTAACAAAAGCACCCCCTGCTTTGCCCACGGGAGAAGATACCCGTTATCAGGAATATAGCAGCCCACATCGTCCTGAAGCTCCCTGAATATGTTCAAAAGAGAGGGGGGGATTTTTACTCCGGGTTTTACGGAAAATGCCATGCCATGGGCCTGCCCAGGCTCATGATACGGGTCCTGCCCGAGTATCACAACTTTTGTGTCCTTGTAGGATGTAACTTTAAAGGCGGAATACAATTCGTACATATCGGGAAAAACCGTCCGGGTCTTATACTCATAAGCCAAAAACGCCCTCAATTTCTGGTAGTATTCCTTTTGAAACTCGTCCTTTAAAATTTCGTCCCAATCGTTATTAAACTTAATCATAGCGCATCCCCTAAATCTTTTTGACCATGAGGCTGTTTAAAAACACAGCGCCGTCTTTTTCCTTCCTTATGTATTTTACAAATTTAAAGCCCTTCTTTTGGTAAAAAGTCCTGGCCGTAATGCTGGATTCAAGGGATATTTCTCCCAATCCCTCATTCTTTGCCTTTTTTATCATTTCATCCAAAAGCATACTCGCGGCGCCTATCCCCTGATAGTCCTTGTGGGTGTAAAGCCTGTTTACAAAGCCGTCCTTTGCCATGTCGCAAAAGGCAATGATTTTACCGTCTGCTTCGCAAACTAAGGTATAGTTTTTCAAAAGGGAATTTAAAAACGCGGCTTTGTCCATATGCTTTGGCGCCCAGGCTTCCAGCTGTTTTGGGGAATAGTCCTTTTTGCATATGGTATGTACCGTGTCGTAAAACAAAGAAATAATCTCTTCCAAATCTTCCTTTTTAAACCTGCGAACTTTCATACCCAAACTCCAAAAAAGCGGGCAAAACGCCCGCTTTAGTGTTTTTAACTTAATAGATTTTTTGCTATTTCGTTTACCACTTTTCCGTCTGCCCTTCCCTTCACCCGAGGAAGCACAGCTTGCATGACTTTTCCAATGTCTTTCATTGATGTAGCATTGGTATTTTGAATTTCTTGTTTTACGATTTCCTCTAATTCCTCTCTCGACAGCTGCTTAGGCAAATAACTTTCGATAATTTCTATTTCTCGCTTTAAATTTTCAATCAAGTCATTGCGGCCACTTTTTTCGTATTCGGGAAGGACATCTTTTCTCTTTTTGAGCTCTTTTGCCAAAACTTCAATAACCCCTTCGTCAGAAAGGGTAATTTTTTGATCCTTTTCAACCTGCAAGATGGATGCCCTTATAAACTGCACTGTGTTTTTCCTCACAGCGTCCTTTTCTTTCATGGCATCTTTTAAGTCTTGCGCAAGTTGCTCTTTGAGGGTCATGATATCCCTCCTTATCTGTATTTTCTTTTTCTTGCAGCTTCGGATTTCTTTTTACGCTTAACACTTGGTTTTACATAGTGTTCTCTTTTCCTGATTTCGCTAAGAACGCCTGCTTTTGCGCATTGACGCTTAAATCTTTTAAGAGCACTATCAAGTGTTTCGTTTTCCTTAATTCTAACTTCTGACATGACATCCCCTCCCTCCGCATCTTAGTGCCGATGAGCTCAAAAATTGAGTCATTCGTGGGAATTAGATATGGTTATTATACCTTATTTGGAAGTAAAGGTCAAGAAAAATTTTGAAAACCCAAACATCAGCCCGGCGGCCAGGATAGGTTTCTTTTTCCTAATAAGTGGAAATGCAAGTGCGATACCGACTGGCCCCCGTCCTCGCCGCAGTTGGTTACCACCCTGTAACCGCTTTCTGCCACGCCCAATTCTTTTGCCAATTGGGGTATCACTTTAAATATATGAGCAATTATGTCTTTGTTGCTATCGTTTATTTCGTTTGCTGATATAATATGCATTTTGGGGATTATTAATACATGGACGGGGGCTTGTGGATTTATGTCATTGAAGGCATAAATTAGGTCATCTTCATAGACTTTGCCAGAGGGTATTTCCTTTTTCGCGATTTTGCAGAAAATACAATCCATAAAGATTTTCCTTTCTTTAATTATTTTATTAATTCATAAACCAAATTCAACGCTTCATCGGCTTTTGTCACGTCTTTTCCGCCTGCTTGGGCGCTGTCGGGCTTGCCGCCGCCGGAACCCCCCGCGGCTTTCGCGATTTCCCTGACGATATTTCCTGAGTGGATTCCTTTTTCCACCGCGCCCTTTGTTGCCATAACCACAAAGGTTACTTTGTCGGAAAATACGGAAGCGAGGGCTACTACTGCCGCGTTAAACCTGGATTTTATGTCATCACCAATTAGCCTTAATTCGTCAACAGGGATTTCATTAAATTTGGCTGCAACCACATTTATTCCGTTTATTTCTTTTGCGTTCTTAACCAAATCCTCAATTATTGCCTTTGAACTCTTGCCTTTTAGGGCTGTAACTTCTTTTGAAAGTTCCTTGTTTTCATTTTGCAATTGCTTTATTTTATTTGGAATGTCCGCAAAGTTTTGCGCCTTTAGGGCAATTTGGGATTCGCGGATAACATCGTCCCGCTCTTTAATGTATCTTAAAACCCCTTCCCCTGTTACTGCCTCAATTCTCCTAACGCCTGCCGCAACGCCGCCTTCGGAGATTATCTTAAATAAGCCTATTTGGGAAGTGTTCTTAACATGGGTACCACCGCAAAGCTCAATGGAGAAATCCCCCATCTTTATTACCCTTACAATATCGGTGTATTTTTCCCCAAAAAGTGCCATGGCGCCAAGTTTTTTAGCCTCATCAAGGGGCATTTGTAAAGCTTTTACTTCCAATGAAGCTAAAACCGCCCCATTTACCATGTCTTCAACTTTTTTTATTTCTTCAGGGGATAAGCCTTGGAAATGTGAAAAGTCAAAACGCAAGCGTCCCTCATCCACATAGGACCCCGCTTGGGCCACATGGTTTCCCAAAACCTCACGGAGGGCCTTGTGCAAAAGGTGGGTCGCGCTGTGGTTTCTCTCGGTTGCCCGCCTTTTTGCGGTGTCAATTGTAACCTTTACGGTGTCGTTTACCTTCAATGTCCCTTCTTTTACATACACGCTGTTTATAATCCTGCCGTCGGAAAGTTTCTTGGCGTGGGTTACTTCCACCAATACCCCTTTATTGGAAAGCCAGCCGAAGTCAGAAACCTGACCGCCGGATTCGCCGTAAATTACGGTCTGGTCAAGAAGCACAAGCCCGCTTTCCCCGTCATGCAGGGTATCAGAAGATGCCCCGTCTTTTACAATGCCTAAAATTTTTGCTTCGCACTCATCCTGGCTATAACCTAAAAAGATGGTTTCCTTGTCTTTCGGAAGCGCCTTGTACGCGTCATCCCTCCAGCCTTCGTCATTTAAGTTCTTCCTGCTTTCCCTGGCCCGCACCCTTTGTTCCTGCATCTTTTGGTTGAACGCGTCAACATCAACTTTTATCCCGTGCTCATCGCAAATTTCAACAGTCAAATCAATGGGGAACCCATAAGTGTCATATAGCTTAAAGGCGTCTTCCCCGCTTAGGGTGTTGTCTTTTACTTCTTTAATAAGGTTTTGAAGTAGGACAAGCCCTGAATTTATGGTCTCTTCAAATCTTTCTTCTTCTAATTTTAATACCTTTGTGATATATTCCTCGTTTTCAGCAAGCTCAGGATAAGCCCCTTTGGACTCGTTTACTACCACCTTCGTGATTTTATATAAGAAAGGTTCGTTTAGCCCTAATAACTTGCCATGCCGGGCCGCCCTTCTTATAAGCCTTCTTAACACATATCCCCTTCCTTCGTTTGTTGGAAGCACGCCATCCGAAATCATAAAGGTTGTGCTTCTCACATGGTCGGTTATTACCCTCAAGGACACGTCTTTCTTCGGGTCTTCCCCGTATTTGATTCCTGCAAGGCTGCTTATGCTTTCCATGATATTTTTGATGGTGTCCACTTCAAAGAGGCTGTTTACGCCCTGCATAATGGCTGCAATTCTTTCCAATCCCATGCCTGTGTCAATATTTGGCTTGGATAAGCGGTGGTAATTTCCTTGTTCGTCTTTGTCAAACTGGGTAAATACCAAATTCCAAAACTCAACAAAGCGGTCGCAGTCGCAGCCCACACCGCAGCTTTCCTTGCCGCAGCCCTTGTCCTTTCCGCGGTCAAAGTAAATTTCAGAACACGGCCCGCAGGGCCCTGTTCCGATTTCCCAGAAGTTGTCCTCTTTTCCCATCCTGACAACCCTGTCGGGGGCAACGCCCACTTCATTTACCCAAATGTCGTAGGCTTCATCGTCGTCTTGATAAATTGAAACCCAAAGGCGGTCAACGGGCATTTCCATTCTCTTTGTCACAAATTCCCATGCCCATGTAATGGCTTCCCTTTTAAAGTAGTCGCCAAAAGAAAAGTTTCCAAGCATTTCAAAGAATGTGCCGTGCCGCGCGGTTTTACCCACCCTTTCAATATCAGGTGTCCTGATACATTTTTGGCAGGTGGTAACCCTTTCCCTTGGCGGCTTTTCCTTTCCCGTAAAATAGGGCTTTAAGGGAGCCATCCCCGCATTTATCAATAATAAGCTGTTGTCGTTTTCAGGAATAAGGGAAAAACTTTTTAATCTCAAATGCCCTTTGCTTTCAAAAAAGCTCAAATATTCTTCCCTTATCTCGTTTAAACCCATCCACTTCACTGTTTTTTCCCCCAATTTATATGTGTAAATTTATACAAATCATTATAATATTAGGTTAAATTAAAGTCAAGTCAAACAATTTTCGCGATTATCCTTTTTCCGATAACCCTTAAAATGCTAAATGTGGGAACGGCTATTAAAATGCCGAAAATCCCAAAAATCCTTGCAAAGGTGGTAACCACAAAAATTGTAAGCGCAGGGTGCATGTTGACGCTTTTCCCCACCACTTTCGGGGTTATGATATTGCCTTCAATTTGCTGCAAAACCAAAAACCCCACCGCAACATACAAGATTTTTTCAGGCCTTGTAAGTAGGGTAATTAGTACAATCGGCAAAAAGGAAAAAAAGGGGCCGAGGTAGGGAATGAATTCGGCAATCCCCGTAAGCAGGCCGAAAATTATGGAATAGGGTATTTGCAATAAAGATAAATACAGCGAAACCAAAAACGCAAGTATCAGTGCGGCGGTAAGTTCCCCGCGGATATACCTTGCAAGCACCAGATTTATGTCCCGCCCAATTTTTATTGCCTCCTCATGGTATTTTAAAGGGATTAGGGAAAGCACCCCTTCTTTTATCTTGTCAATATCGGATATAAAATAGTAGGACAAAACAATCGCCAAAACCAAATTCACAAGGGAATTTACCGCCCCGCCAAGTTTAGCGAACGCCCCAAAGAACTGCCCTTCCAAAGTTTTGGGAAGTTCTGAAAAAAACCTGTTTATACTGTCCGCCACTGCCTTATTAAGGTGGGTGTTAATAAAATTATTTATCCTGTCTAAATATTCAGGCATTTTGGAAGATAAAGAAATAAAACTTTCGTACACGTCGGGCAAAATCACCCAGATTATGCAGGAAAACACAAGAATAATAATTATATAAAAAAATACAATGGCAAGTTTTTTGGGCACATTTTTTTTGGTAAGCATCCTTACAAAGGGAAAAGCAATATAAGAAAGCAGCGCCCCGCCAAAAAACGGGGACAGTATATTTTTAATTAAGCTTGCGTACCTGAAATAAATTAATAAAAAAAGCACCGCGATAATAAGAATAATGTATTTTAATTTGCCCCTCATTTTGCCCTCCGGAAAAAATATGTAATAATTTTTGCAAAATTAAATTTGTGCCGTCTGGCGTATAACCAAACGGCACATATTCTGGCCTTATTTCCTCATATCTATCATTGTGTCAAGGGCAGCACCAATGTTTCTGAAAAACCTTGTGGTATTTTTCTTTAGTTTTCTTGCGCTTCTTACCGCGTCGTGGTCAGTCATCATGGTAACCGCGCTTGCGGCAACTATTCCCGTGAGAACTCCCGTTGCAAAAGCCTTTGCATTCATATATATTCTTCCTTTCTTTTTTATTTAGTCTATGTTATTTTGCTCTTCTTAAGCATTTTTATTAATCCTTTTTCCTTGTCTAAAATTTCAGCCTCATCAACAATCAATGGGCTTCCAGGGTGATTTGTGTCCTTTAATACCAGCCTTTTTCTGCCGTTTAAAAGATCGTCGGTAAAAGTTGTGCCAATCTCAAACTCGACTAACTCCCCTGCTTCAAAGTCAAAGGCTGAGTTTCTCACAAGTCCCAGCACTTCGCCTTTTTTTGTCAAAACCTTTTTCTTTTCAATCCCGTTTACATAGCTTATTACATCATCTTTTATGGGTATTACTTTTGTATATTTAATTCCGGGGCTTTTCACATAAATGCTGTCCTTTGTTATGGCTAAAATATCGTCTTTTAAAATCAGCCTGTTTTTATACACAAAGTTTTCCTTTGAAGCAATGATGGCACAAATTTTGTTGGTATCTTTAAACAGCAAAATGTCCGTAAGCCTTCCGAGTGTCTTGTTATCGGCGATATGAATAACCTTTGTGTTAATCAGGTCGCTAAAGTATTTCATGACACAAAACCCCTCTTTTTTATTATTTGCAAAAGCCTAAAATAAATTCATTGACTTAAAATGGTTAATAATATAAAATGAGATTTGATATATAATTTTTTATATAAAATTAATTTTGAGGTGTT
>JAAYMJ010000121.1 GCA_012521455.1 Clostridiaceae bacterium | reverse complement strand
TGCCTTGTTATCGGAAACATAGCCCCACATTTTATTGGTTTTCCCGTCTTTTTTATATTCCTGGTCCGCCACGGAGTTATAAAGGTTTCCCTTGATTTTTTCAAGCTCATTATTGTTGTCCGCGCCGCAGTCCACAAAATAAACGATATCTTCAGGCATGATGTAAACATTTTGTGTTACATAGGAGTTTTTGAACCCTTCAACTTTACCCGATATTTCATAATGCCCTACTTTGCGAAAATCCGCGCTGTCCCACAACACATTTGCGTCCTTTTCTTCCCCTCTTATAATTGTCTTTACGGTTTTAGGAAGTTTTATCCAATCCCCGTAGTACACATATAAATCATCAGGTTCCAAAACCTTGTTTCCCAAATCCTCCAGCGTCCACTCGTCAACCCATTCAATCCTTATGCTTCCGTCGGACAGAATTTGTATAGGCAGCCATATATAGCTGCTTTCGGTATGGCGGCTTGGCCTCCAGATGTCTGCCATAAATATGAAATGGCCCTTTTCCTCGTCAACAGGCAATACCCAGTAGCCCTGCCCGCCAAAAGTCTTGTTGGCCCCTTCCCCGACGCAGGGGTTGCCATGCTGTGTCCACGGGCCTAGCGGGCTTTTCGCGGTCGCGTAATCCGCCTCATTCGGGTCCCAGCCTGTGCAGCCGCTGGTTATCAAGTAGTATGTGTCTTTGTACCTAAATACCGCGGGCGCTTCCCGCCATTTCCACGACAGGCAGTATATTGCCTCACCTTCAGGCCTTAAATAGTCGTCACTTAATTTGCAAACCGCAAGGCAGCCGTTTTCATCCGTTGAAAAATAAATATACGCCTTACCGTCCTTGTCTTTAAATACCGTCATGTCCCTGCTCATTTTCCCGCCGGGGCGGAATGACTCAATATATTTAAAAGGCCCCGCTGGCGAGTCGCTTACCGCAACCCCCGCCCTTGAATATCCGTATGAGCCGTTGTCAATGTGCATCCACATAACGTATTTACCTGTCTTTTCGTTATACAAAACTTTAGGCCTTTCAATGACTTCCCCGACTTTTATGTCGCTTTGGGGGTACTTCATGCCCTCGTACCCTTCAAGCATTTCAAGGGCTATGGACTCAAATTTCCAATTGTATAAATCCGTTGAAGAATAGCAGGCAACACCTATCCTCCAGCCCCAGTCCGCGTATTTTTGCAAATGCTGCGGCACCTTGCTTGTCTTTCTTGCCTCGCCGTACCAGTAGTATTTGCCCGTGATATTATCATAAAAGACATTGCCGCCATGGCCCTGTATTAAGCCGCCGTTGTCGTCGAATATGTAGCTTCCCGTCATTATGCTTTTACGGTTATAATTTATCGCGCCATAAGCCAGCTCAATTTCTTCATATGCCCTTTTTACTTCGCTTTCGGAATTGTTTTGTATAATTTTTTGCATAGCTATGTCAAAATAATTCTTCGCTGTGTTTTTCGCCGTTTCATTGTCGCAGTTTTTCAAGCCCTGTCTTACCGCGTTTATTTTTTTGTCAATTTCCTCATTTCCCACGCTCAAGGGCACATTTTCGTAAATTTCTGTCATTTTGCTAAAAATGCGGGCGGCGCCTTCAGCGGTTAAATCCCCTGAAAGGCTGGTGTCATCATCAATAAGCCCGTATTTTTTAGCAAGGGTTATAAAATCCCCGCTGCCTAAATCGCATTTTAAGTACAATAGGGCGGATATAACCATTTTGACCGCGTCTTCAACTTTTATAGCCTCATAAGGCCTGAAAAACCCGCTTTTTTCAATTATCCCCGCCGCCGCAGCCCCTTCCAATGTATCGGAAAAAGGGTCTTTGCCGCTTACATCCAAAAACCTTTCGGAGTATATGCGGCTGTGAATGAAATTTAAATCCTCAAACTTTTTCACAAATTCCCAGCGCAGCACCTTTGTGTCTGAAAACGCAAAAACGGGAATTAATGACACACACAAAATTAAGGCGATAATCATCCTAAGCTTTTTCATTTTTTTCCCTCCTTGGAAATTATTATGCGTTATTTTTTAAATTAAAAAGGAAAACCAGGCTGCAAGACATTTGCAGCCTGTATTTAAAATTTAGGAGAAGAAAAACGGGTCAATGTCTATATAATTATTAAGTGGTATGAGCGTTTGCAGCCTATCCCAATTAAAAACTTTAATTTTTGTAATTTCCTCCCTGTATGGGACTGTAATGCTACCGGTAAAAACGGAAGCAGAAAGCAGGCCCCTATCAACGTATAAAGCTAAAACCAAAACCCCGGAGTCAGTTTTTGCGTGAACCTTTAGCTGACCGCCTTCAACAAACCCCCACGCAGTAAAGCCTGTGTTGTTTTTATCCAGCAAGGCTTCGGTAACGGCCGGCACATAAAATTCTTCCACCGCCAAAAAATTCGGGTGGGTCCCTGTGGGGTAGGAGTCAGAAAACTTTTCGCTTGACACCGTTCCCATATTCCCGGGAAGATTATCTGACCCCAAATCATCAAAGCTGTATTTCCATCTTAGTTCCTGAATGTTTGTGTCCAATGAGGAATTATATAAATCCGCGACTTTTACATTGTTTTTCCTGCACACATTATAGGAAATCTCAAAAATTT
>JAAYMJ010000120.1 GCA_012521455.1 Clostridiaceae bacterium | reverse complement strand
TGGCAGGTCGGCTCGGCTGAAAAAAATAACGGGCTTTTAATCCTGCTTGCGGTTGAGGACAGGGAAATTTGGGTTCAAGTCGGATACGGGCTTGAAGGGGATTTGAATGACGCAAAAGTGGGAAGGCTTATTGATAATTACGCCATACCCTATTTTAAAGAGGACAATTTTGATGAGGGGATTTTAAATTTATATAAAGGGGTATTGTATGCCTTAAACTTATCGGATGAAGCGCCCCAAAGCCAAGAGGAGTATTATGGGGATTTTTCCCTTTTTGAAATCATAATATTTTTAATTTTTATAATTGTAATATTTAATATCGGCCCCCGAAGAAGGTTTTGGGGCGGCCCTTGGGGCGGAGGCTTTGGCGGGCCCCGCCCGGGCGGATTTGGCGGCGGCACAAGGTTTGGCGGCGGTGGCTTTGGAGGCGGACGCAACACCGGCGGCGGTGGGAAATTCGGCGGCGGCGGCGCAGGAAGGAAATTTTAAAATTCAGGGATGGGGTTTGCCATCCCTTTTTTGTTATTTTTTTGTAATATTAGTTTGGTAAAATAATTTTAATAGTAAAAAAATTGCTTCGCCGCAGGGTGGTAAGCAAAAAGGAGAACTATGTATGAAAAAAAGCAGGCACGTTTTTTTATTAACTGTCATTTTCTCGTTGTATCCCGTAAGCGTTTTGGCAAATTCCTCATGGCACTGGGTAACGGTAAGCCCCATGAAAGTATTGCCTTTTGCGGTAATACTTACACTGTTAACCGAGTGGTTAGGAATTTTAAAATTCGGGAAAGTGAGTGAAAAATTAAACACATTTTTTGTTGTTTTGGCAGCAAATATATTTTCATTTGTAGCGCCTTATGTTTACAGGACCATAAAACTATACAGCTTTTATGGGGGGCTGTTACATACATGGGAAAGGGTGTTTAACAACGGACCAAATTACATAATAAGGTCAATGTATTTGTTTTTGACATTATTTATTGAAGTCCCACTTGCATATTTATTGCTTAAAAATAAAAGCAAAAATAAAAAGAGGTTAATTTTCGCGGTAATCTTTTTAAACATAATTACCACGTTTGTTGTTGCGGTTTTGGAAAGATTGATTTGCAGGGGTGTTTGGTAAATATAAAGAAAAAGGAAGGTTTTACCTTCCTTTTTATAATTCCCTAAACGCCTCTTTTAAGTTATCCAAGGCTTTTTTTACAGTTGAAAGGGGGGTTGCGATGTTCATCCTGAAATACCCCTCCCCTTCTTCGCCAAAGGTGAGGCCGTTGTGAAGCCAAAGTTTTGCTTTGTTGACAATTATATCGGCAAGTTCCTTCTGGCTTTTTTTTAATTCCCTGAAATCAAGCCATAGAAGGTATGTCCCCTCAATTTTTGTCAGCTTGATTTTTGGGATATTTTCTTTTAAATAGAAATCCACAAAATTAATGGTGTTTTTAAGGTATGCGTTTAACTCATTTATCCAATCTCCGCCGTACTTATACGCGGCTTTTGTTGCCACAATACCAAAGGCGGAATAAATGCTGTAGCCTGTTTTGTCAAGTTCCTTTAAGATTTTTTGCTTTATTTCTTCATTGTTTATAAAAACATTCGCATTTATAAGCCCCGGCTGGTTAAAAGCCTTGCTGGTGGCGGTGCAGATAATGGAAAATTCATCAAAGCCTGCCCCTGCGTTCCAAAAGGAAGTAAAGGGTGCGTCAAAGACAAATTCGTTGTGGATTTCATCTGAAACCACTACGACGCCGTATTTTTTGCAAATTTCACCCATTTTGTTTAACTCATCTTTACTCCAAACCCTTCCGACGGGGTTGTGGGGGGAGCAGAGAATAAAGAGTTTTACGTTGTTTTCGGCGATTTTCCTTTCAAAATCAGAAAAATCAATTTCATACCTTCCGCCAACATTTTTGAGGGGATTATTTATAACCTTTCTCTCATTTGCCTGTATACTTTGAAAAAACGGGTGGTACACAGGCTTTTGGATTAAAACCCCGTCGCCTTTGTTTGTAAAGGCGTGGATTGCGAGGTTTATGGTAAACACAACCCCGGGCATGAGGAGGGTGTTGGATTTATCTACCATTAAATTGTGCCGCTTTAAAAACCAGCCAGAAACTGTTTCAAAATAGTCATCATCCGGCTCGCTGTATCCGTAAATCCCGTGTTCCGCCCTTTTTATAATGGCGTCTATCACTTCAGGGGGCGACTTAAAATCCATATCCGCCACCCACATGGGGATTAAGCCTTCGGGCATATTTCTTCTTTTTGCTGAGTCGTATTTTAAGGAATTGGTATTAAATCTTTCAACAATTTCGTCAAAATTGTATTTCATAGTTTTCATCTCTCTTTATGTTGTTAAAGCCCTGTCCAAATCATAGATTAAATCCGCCTTGTCTTCAATTCCCACGCTTAGCCTTAAAAGCAGGTCGTTTACCCCGATTTTGTTTCTTAAATCTTCTGGAATGGCGTTGTGGGTTTGAACGGTGGGATAAGTAATTAAAGTTTCGCAGCCGCCTAAACTTTCAGCAAAATATATTAGCTTTACGTCTTTTAAGACTTTATGTACTAATTCCACGTTTTTTACCCTGAAGGACAAAATGGCGCCTTTCCCGCTGTAAAAAACGTCCGTTACGTTTTTGTGGTTTTTTAAAAACTTATAAATTGCTTTTGCGTTTTTTTCGGCCCGTTCCATTCTAATGGCCAATGTTTTAATCCCCCGCAAAACCAGCCATGAATCAAAGGGGGAAAGCACCGCCCCTTCCGATTTTTGTATCAGCTTTAAATTATGTGCTATTTCATCGTCATTTGTTGTAATTAAGCCTGCTAATGTATCGTTGTGGCCTGCCAAAAACTTTGTGGCGGAATACACGCAAATATCCGCCCCCATTGTCAAGGGTTTTTGAAGGTATGGGGTGTATAAGGTGTTATCCACAATGGAGATTAGGTTATTTTCTCTTGCGATTTCAGAAATTTTTGAAATGTCCGCCACTTTAAGCATGGGGTTTGTGGGGGTTTCATAAAGGATTGCCTTTGAGTTTTCCCTGATTGCGCCTTTTATTTCGTCCAAATTGGTTATATCCACATAAGTTGTTTGAATGCCATAGTTTTTGTAAATTTCCTCAAAGAGCCTGTAAGTCCCGCCGTATAAATCGTCGGAAATTATTATGTGGTCGCCTGACTTAAACAATTTTGCCGCAGTGGTAATCGCAGCCATGCCGGAAGAAAACGCAAAACCATATTTGGCGCAGTCCATGCGCGCAATTGTGTTTTCCAGTTCCTCCCTTGTGGGGTTTTGAAGCCTTGAGTAGTCGTATCCCGTTGAGTCATAAAGCGCCCTATGACGAAAGGTGGCACTTTGGTATATGGGGATACTTACAGCGCCGGTCCTTTCATCATATCCGCTTGCGCCATGGACAACCAATGAATTGAATTTCAGTTTCTTTCCCATTTATATGCCCTCTGGCTTATTCGGAGAATAAGGGGGTTGAAAGGTATCTTTCACCTGTGTCAGGAAGCACAACCACGATGGTTTTGCCCGCGTTTTCTTCCCTCTTTGCCAATACTGTTGCGGCAAATAGCGCTGCCCCCGATGAAATACCGGTAAGTAGCCCTTCAGCCCGGGCAAGTTTTCTTCCTGTTTCAAATGCTTCTTCGTTTTTAACTTTTATAATTTCATCATAAATTTTTGTGTTTAACGTGTTGGGCACAAATCCCGCGCCTATCCCTTGAATCCTGTGGGGGCCGGCTTTGCCTTCGGATAGTACCGGTGAGTCAAAGGGTTCCACAGCCACAATTTTAATCGCGGGGTTTTTTTCCTTCAAATACTGCCCTGCCCCCGATATGGTACCGCCGGTGCCTACTCCGGACACGAATATATCAACTTTGCCGTCGGTGTCTTCCCAAATTTCAGGGCCCGTGGTTTCATAGTGGATTTTCGGGTTTGCGGGATTGTCAAATTGGGCGGGGATAAAGGAATTTTTGATTTCCTTTGCAAGTTCCTGCGCCTTTTCAATGGCGCCCTTCATGCCCTTTGCCCCTTCTGTTAGCACAAGTTCCGCGCCGTATGCCTTAAGTAGCGCCCTTCTTTCAATGCTCATGGTTTCAGGCATTGTTAGTATAATCCTGTACCCTCTTGCCGCAGCGACGGAAGCAAGGCCTATTCCTGTATTTCCGCTTGTAGGCTCAATAATTACGGAGTCCTTTGTCAATAGTCCCTTTTGTTCCGCGTCGTCAATCATTGCTTTTGCGATTCTGTCTTTCACGCTTCCAGCGGGGTTATAGTATTCCAATTTGCCTATAATGGTAGCTTTTAGCCCGTTTTGCCTGTTGTAATTTGCAAGCTCAAGCAGCGGTGTCCTTCCAATTAGTTCGGTCAAGCTCTTATAAACTTTTGCCATGGTTTAAAACCTCCTATTTATATAAAACATATATGATTAGTATGTTAGTATTATATTCCTTTTTTTTATAAATGTCAACCCTTTTTTAGAAATATTTTAATCAATTGAAAAATCTTCTGCGGTAAACTTTGAAAAATCCAGTTTTCTTCTTCTGCCTTCAACCGCAAGGGGGTTAAACTTATATTTTTTGCAGATGAAATTTGCCCCCACCACGCCTTTATATTTACACAAAAAATCGGTATTATACTTTATGGCTTTTGAATGGGCGCAGTATTTGCAAGCTTTGTATTCATCATTCATGGGAACGCCTCCTTGCAAATGAAATTATAATAATTATATCATTATTTGGGGAAAATAAAAATAATTGCCAATTAAAATTTTAAAATTTATTGTTTTCTTTGACTCCGTTTATAAGATATGCTAAAATACACTTGAAAACGATAAAGGTGTGGTCGGATGAAGGTTTTGTATCCTAAAATGTATAAGGAAAGCATTTTTTCAATTGATTATTTGTATCTAAAAAATCTGGGTATCCGCGGAATAATCTTTGATATAGATAACACATTGGTTCCCCATAATTTCCCTAATCCGAATGAAAATTTAATTGATTTGTTTAATAAAATTGAAGGTTATCAAATGAAGGCGTGCATTGTTTCAAACAACAGCAAAAAAAGGGTGGAGGAATTTTGCAAAGGTTTGAATGTCCCGTATATTTTTGGCGCTAAAAAACCTTTTAAAAAGGCGTACAAAAGGGCGATGGAGATAATGGGGACGGACTTCGGGTCAACAGCCGTGGTTGGTGACCAGATTTTTAGCGATATTTTAGGGGGGAATTTGCTAAACTTATACACAATTTTGGTAAAACCCGTAAAAGAGGGGAAGGAAGGATTGTTTATCCTGTTAAAGAGGCGGTTTGAGAAAAAAATCATTACAAAAATTCAAAATGGGGGAGTATAGATGTTAGATATTACCGGCAGCACAAAACACCTTGCAGTTATAGGGTCGCCAATTTCCCATACATTATCTCCGCAGATACATAACACCATAATCGACGATTTGTCGCTGGACTTTATCTACACGCCCTTTAATGTGGAAAAAGATAAATTAAAAGAGGCGGTTGGGGCTTTTAAAACCTTGAATTTTGTGGGGTTTAACGTGACAATACCCCACAAAAGCGAAATTATAAAATATCTGGACGAAGTTGACGCCTACGCTTTGAGCGTTAACGCCGTAAACACCGTAAGAAACCGTGGCGGCGTGCTATATGGCTATAACACCGACGGGCTTGGCTTTGTAAAGAGCTTAGAACGGGAAGGCGTTATTCTGCAGGGCAAAAAAGTCATGATTTTAGGCGCGGGGGGTTCCGCGAAAGGAATTGCCGTGGCCTTGGCATGGAATGGCGTTAAGAAAATTTATATTAATAACAGGACAAAAGAAAAGGCAGCAGAACTTGTAAATATCGTAAACAGCAAGGTTCCAAACGTTGCAAGCTTTGAAGAAGTTAGCGGGGATATTGATATACTAATTAACACCACCCCTGTTGGGATGTACCCGAATGTGGACGATTGCCCCATTGAGGATTTTTCCTTTTTAAATAAAGGGGCAACTGTGGCGGACATTGTGTATAACCCGAGGGAGACCCTGCTTTTAAGACGGACAAGGGAGGCGGGATTTAAAACCGTGTCCGGGATTGGGATGTTGATATACCAGGCGGTGCTTGCCTTTGAAATTTTTGCGGACACAAAGGTTTCTGACGAAACGGTTGAAAAAATATTCAAGCGCCTGCTTGTGGACAAGAGTTTGGTTTTGACAGGATTTATGGGCACGGGGAAAAGCGTTGTGGGGAATGAAATCGCCAAAAGGGTGGCGGCGGAATACATTGATGTGGATACGCTGATTGAAAAAAACACCCAAAAAACCATACCCCAGATTTTTGAGGAAGCCGGGGAAGCAGGTTTTAGGGAAATTGAAGCCAAAACCATTGAAAGCTTAAAAGATAAAAAAGGCGCGGTAATCGCGCTGGGGGGAGGGGCGGTTAAAAACCCCAAAAATATAAATATCTTAAGGGAAAACGGCTATGTGGTAAGGCTCAATGCCCACATCAGCAAGATTTTAAAAAATATCAAAAAAAG
>JAAYMJ010000013.1 GCA_012521455.1 Clostridiaceae bacterium | reverse complement strand
GGATATCGCTGGTGGAGGAAAGGCCGAAAAAGGCGTATTGGGTGTTGTTGTTTCCAAAATCCACAAGCCTTTGCCATGTTTTGGGGTCTTCAATTTTTGCCCACAAGGACAAGGTAAAGTCGGTTAAATTTTCCGTAACATTATTTGGCAAAATTACATAGGAATTGGAGCCTGTAAGCCTAACAGCATTGCCTGCAATGCCGCTTCCTATGTAGGCGTTTGCCAATACCGCGTTTTCGCCCGCGTTTGCAATCACCTGTGTGCCGGATACATTTTCAAAGTCATGGTAAAAAACCAAATCCGTGCTTTCAGCTAGCGCGGGCAAAAAGGGCGCGGCAAGCAAAAAGGCAATTACTAATGCAAAAATTGATTTTACGCCTTTGGTCATGATGTACCCCCATTTCCATTATTTATTTTAAAAGCAAAAACGGTTACCGATAAAGGTTCAAATTCATAGGTAAATCTGTTTTGGGAATGTTTAAACTCATTTGATTTAATTTTTACCTTATCGGGCTCATCAAAAGTGTTTTTGTCAAATTTATCATATCCTGCGATTTTGTGCACCATCCCCGAAAGGGCTTTTTCCCGCAAAAATTCAATTTCTGCCTTTTGCGCTTTTTCCGTTACATTTACCACTTTCAAATACGCTTCATCATCTTTTACGCTGGCGGTAACATATAAGGGCTCAATAACTGGGAGTTTGTCCTCAATGTTATTCATTAATTCCCCGTCAACATGGCCTTTTATGGTTCTTCCCTCCACCTCAAGGCATAAGCTGTATTGGCGGTTTTCCTCCAGGATAAACCTTGATTCGGTTAAGGTAGTGCTTTTTCCTTCTACCCTGTGGCTTACCGCAAGATCCTGGTTTTGCCAGCCGCCGATTTCCCAGTAGTGCCTGTTGTGGTCGTCCTTATAGCCGAAATTTACTATAAGGCCTTTGAATTTGTTCCCGCCCCGCTTTACAAGGTGAAATTTCAATTTGTATTTTTTTGAGTCAATATAAAATAGTTCCTTTTGTTCCCTGCGCTCCAGGGAGAAATCCTCAAAGGCATAGATTTTTTGGTTTTCTTCGTCAATTACGGTGATGTTTGAAATACTTACTTCCGTGTCATCGGATATGAAGATGATTTTGCCTGCTATATTTTCTTCTTTTGGCGGGGAGTCTCAAAGCCTTCTTTTTTAACGTCTGCCACATAGTCCCCCTGAAATACTGAAAACAATTTTTGCACATAGTAATTTGCGGTTTTAACCACGCGGTTTTTGTCAAACCAGATTAAGTCAGGCTGCCAGTTTATGTAGTTTACGTTGCAAAACAGGGGCGCGTAGCATGCAAGGGCAACCACGGGCGCGTTTTGCAAATGGGTCATGTAGGCAGCTTCCACCACCGCGTTGTAAACCTCGTTCCCCCATGAGGCGTATTCGCCTAAAAACACCTTCGGGCCGTTGGGGTCAAAGTTATCATAGCGGTGCATGTTTGCCAAAAACCATGTGGGTGAACAGTAGTAGTGCTCATCTATTAAATCAGAGCCGTTTTCGTATGCGCTCTTATATCCCTTTTCATACTCACTTCCTGAGTTAAAGGGACCGCTTGAGTTAATTATTTTAATTTCAGGGTATTTTTCTTTTATGGCTTTGTGGAAATACGCGTACCTTTCAAAAAATTCGTCCCCCACTTCTTCGTTCCCGATTGCGAGGTACTCAAGGTTAAACGGCTCGGGGTGACCAAGTTCCGCCCTTTTTCTGCCCCACGGGGTGGAAGTGTCCCCGTTGGCAAATTCAATTAAGTCAAGGCAGTCGTCAATGTAGGGCTTAAGCTGGTCTAGGGGCAAAGCCAGCATCCTGTGGGGGTTGTAGGCCGCAGGAAGCACCGGAAGGGGTTTTGCCCCGATTTTTTCGGATAATACAAAGTATTCATAAAAACCAAGGCCCAAGGTTTGGTTATATTGCCAGTTGTTCCGCCTGGCAGGACGGAATTCAACGGGGCCTATGGTGTTTTTCCAGCGGTACATGCTGTCCCGCGCGGTATCTTCCAATGAGCCGTCGTGAACAAGACAGCCGCCGGGGAAGCGCATGAATTTGGGCTTTAGTTCCAAAAGCGCCTGCGCTAAATCATTTCTTATGGGCAGGCCCTCAAAAGTGTCGTTGGGGAAAAGGTATACCGCGTCAAGGCATGCTTCCCCGTCATCTTCAAGGTACACTGCCAATGTGGCGCTGTCGCAGGATGTATGGGGCGAAAATTTGTGGGTGTATTTTTTCCAATCGCTTGTGATTTCAAAGACCTTTTCGCACAATGGGTTTTTGTTTTGGCCCTCAAGCGCTACTTTTACGCGGGTGTTGCCTTTTGCGTAAAAGAATATGTCGTAGGTGTCGCTTTTATCAATAACCATGCCGCCGGCATACCCTAAGTTCCTTATACCTGTGCCCCTTTTGCCTGTGATTTTTACATAGTGGGGGTTTTGGGGGATTGGGGGGTTATCTTTTAAAACTTCAATTGCGACCGCGTCATCACCGCCAATTTTTTCCCAAGCGTAGAGGTTGTGGTAATCCCAGCGGTCAATGGGCAAAAACTCAAAATTTGGGTTTTGAACAAGCTGGGCATAAAGCCCCCCGTCCGCCGCGTGGTTTAAATCTTCAAAGAATATGCCGAAAAGGTCAAAGATTTCTTTGGTTCTTTTTTGTGTATCTATTTGGATTTTCATAGCAATTCCCCTTTAAAAAACGTTGATGATATCCTTTCCTTCCTTAACAAAGGCGATAAATTGGTTGATTTCGGCTTTTTGAGTGATAAACGTGCCGCCTTCGTAAACCTTTTTGTCAATCACGCTTACCCACCTTCCTTTTGGAAGGTAAACTTTTCTTTCGGTTTGCCCGCGGTTTACAATCGGGGCAAAGAGGATGTCCTCACCAAACATGTATTGGTCGGAAAGGGTATAGCAGGTTTCATCATCAGGATATTCCAAAAACATGGGGCGGAGTATTGAAACGCCGGATTCTGACGCCTCGTCCATGTATTTTTCAATGTAGGGGCGGAGCCTTTCTCTTAAGAAGATTAAATCCTTTAAGGTTTCGTAAACTTCTTCGCCGAAACTCCAGATTTCATTGTCCCCGCCGCTTTTTTCCAAAACTTCAGGGTGCCTGTGAACGTGGTTTTTGGGTCTGTTTCGTGAGCCGTGAAGCCTCATAACGGGGCAGAATACGCCAAACTGGAACCATCGCACGATAAGTTCCTTAAAGTAGTCGCTTTCAATGTCCCCGCCCCAGAATCCGCCAATGTCGGAGTTCCACCACACAATCCCGCACATTGACATGGAAAGGGCGGTTTTTATGCTTTTTCTCAAAGCCTCAAAGGTGGAAGGGATATCCCCCGACCAGACTAATGTGCCGTAGCGCTGGCTTCCAATCCACGCGGCGCGCACAAGAGAAATGATTTCTTCTTCGCCGCACTCCTTTAAACCTTCATAGAAAAGTTTTGCGTAGTAATAGGGGTACAAAAGCCCCACTTCTTCGCCATAGCCTTTATGTAAGATTAGATTGTCAAAATCCCGCGGAAGGATTTCAGGTTCCGCCTCATCCAGCCAGAAGGTTTTAATTCCGTGGGAATAGTAGTTTTGCTTTATCTTTTCCCAAACGTATTTGCGTGTTTCGGGGTTTGTGGGGTCAATGTAGGACTGTAGTCCATAAAAGTCAAACAGCCCGTACTGCCCCTTTGTGGTGCGGATTAGCATATTCCGTTCGTTCATGTAGTGGTAGTTTTCGCTTTGCGGGTTTATTGTGGGCCAAACGGAAACAATGGTTTCAACGCCCATTTGTTTTAATTCGTCAACCATTTCCTTCGGGTTGGGCCAGTATTTGGGGTCAAACTTCCATTCCCCCTGCTGGGTCCAGTGGAAAAAGTCAATGATTATGGCTGACAAGGGCACGCCTCTTTTTTTATACTCCCTTGCGATTTCCAATAAGTCCTCCTGACTTTCGTAGCGGAGCCTTGACTGCCAAAAACCGCTGGCCCATTTCGGGAATTTGGGCGCAAAACCGGTGATGGAAGAATATTTATATAAAACTTCCTTGGGAGTGTCCCCCGCGATTATTATGTAGTCGGCCTGTTTTGCGCATTCGCTTTCCCACAAGGTGTGGTTTGTGGTAAGTTCGCACCTGCCGATGGAGGGGCTGTTCCACAAAAAGCCGTAGCCGAGGGAGGAATACACAAAGGGGATTGAGGATTTGGTGTTATAGTGGATTAGGGTGCTTGTTGCCCCTTTGAGGTCAAAGCAGTCGTTTTGTTCCTGCCCCAGTCCGTAGAAGTGTTCGTCTTCTTTTGGCTCAAAGCAGATGGTGATTTTATATAAATCCCCGTATTTGTGCTTGTAGTCGCGAAATCTTGACAAAAACGCGTATTCGGAACGCTCGGCAAGAATTTCCTTGCCGTCTTTGTAATATGTAACCTTGCCGTTGTCATAGATTTTGGCAGAAATCTTGCCGTTTATGATTTCCGCCCAGTTGCCGTGGTTGTTAATTTCGCAGCTTGCCTGCGGCGGGGTGATTAATGTCCAGTTTTCGTCCTGGATTTTTGAGTTCCTTGTGGAACGGAAACGCAAGCAGTCCGCGCCAAAGGGCTCAATTACCGCGGTTTCGTCCCTTCTGGAAAAGATGATTTTGTTTTCTTTCACTCGTATTACGCCCATGATAATCCTCCTTGAATATGTATATTGTTTATCTTTAACCTTTTAAGTGTTTTACCAATATACTGATTCCTATGCCCACCAGTATCAATCCGCCCAGGATTTCCGCCTTCTTTTGAAGCATGCAGCCGATTTTTTTGCCGATTAAAACCCCGAAAGCGGAAATTAAGAATGTGATAAACGCGATTGTGGCGGCCGGGGGCAGTATGCTTTGGCCGGGATAAAGCGCCGCAAAGCTTATTCCGACAGCCAGCGCGTCAATGCTTGTGGCAACGGATAAAACCAAAAGGGATTTTAAATCCGTTTCCCTTTCGGCAATCCCACAGTCATCGGGGGTAAAAAATGCCTCATAAAGCATTTTCCCGCCAATGAAGGAAAGAAGAATAAAAGCAATCCAATGGTCATATGCTTTTATTAACTCGCTGAATGAGTTTGCCATATAATATCCTAAAGTTGGCATAAGCCCTTGGAAAAGCCCGAAGAAAAACCCGATTTTTATGGATTCCCTCGCTTTGCTTTGGTTGGATTTTATCCCCGCAGTCACCGCGACGGAAAAAGCGTCCATGCTTAAGCTGATTGCTAAAAGTAATAATGTCGTAATCTCCATTTATTAAAAAACCCCCAAATAATAATTAAAAGGCAGACCGTACGTCCGCCCTGTATCTTTATTAAATTGGCTGTTAACCGAGGTATCCGAATACCTTTAGGTACTTAAATACCATATATCCTAAAGATGCTAAAATTAATACGGCGCTGATGATGTAAAAAGTATTTTTAGCGCCCTTCTTTTCCCAAAGTAGATAGAATTTGAGCGCGTAATAGTAAAATGTTAAAACTAAAATAACCGCCAAAGCTAAAAATGTCAAAATTACCCCTTGGTTTGCGTTTGACCTGAATAGCAAGGGGATTAGGCATAAGAATGTGCCAATGAAAAGCCCTACAGAATAAGTGGTAAACTTTTTGTTCTGCTTGGTTTTGGAAAGCACCAAAAGCGTTACTGCCCCCACAAACTCAAGCACGGTAATGACAATTAGCGCAATCTGGGTACCCTTGAAGGTGGTGTAGTTTGAAAACAAATTATACATCACTGCCATAAATAGCGCGCATAAAAGAACCGCGCTGGTCACACCCACAAGGAAATTATCAAGTATTTCCCTTTCAACTTTTGAAATTTTTTTCTTAGTCTTTTTCTTCATGCCGTACCAAACCTTTCTGTAAGTTGTTTTTATCCTTTTTTTGCTATTTTATATGTAAAAATTAAATAGCAGGGAAAAAGGATTTTTAAATAAATTTATGCAAATTTTATATTATAATTTCTTTCATGCATTGTCAATACTTTATCAGAAAATTAAGTACATATAAATTTTTAAGGGAAAAAGAAGCCGCGCAAAATTTTTGGCTT
>JAAYMJ010000119.1 GCA_012521455.1 Clostridiaceae bacterium | reverse complement strand
TCAAAGTTTAAGCCGCCGTTTTTAAAGCCCCCCGCCTTTAGGACTTCGTACATGCAAAGGGTTGTTTCATACACATTGGTGGGGAATTTGTCGGTATCATAGCCTAAAAGGTAGTCCCCTTCATTCGCGTCAATGGAGCCAAAGACGCCGTTTATTCTCGCAACCCTTAACTCATGGGCGAAGGTGTGTCCCGCAAGGGTAGCGTGGTTTGCTTCGATATTTATTTTAAAGTCGTCTATCAAGTCATATTTTCTCAAAAAAGCAATTGTAGTTGCCACGTCAAAGTCATACTGGTGCTTGGTGGGCTCATAGGGTTTTGGCTCAATGTAAAAATCCCCTGTAAAGCCCTCGCCCCGCGCGTATTTTACCGCCATTTTCAAAAAGCGGGCAAGGTTATCAAGCTCAAGTTCCATATCGGTGTTAAGCAGTGTTTCGTAGCCTTCACGGCCGCCCCAGAACACATATCCCGCCCCGTTTAAGCGGATGGTTATGTCTATGGCCTTTTTTACCTGCGCGCAGGCAAAGGCGTAAATATCGGCGGAATTTGACGTTGCCGCGCCGTTTGCATATCTAGGGTGGGAGAATAAATTCGCGGTGCCCCATAGGAGTTTTTTATTGTATTTTTTCATTAAGTTTTCTATGAAGAAGGACATTTCGTCAAGGTATTTTTCAGTTTCGGCCAGGTTTTCCCCTTCAGGCGCGATGTCGCGGTCGTGGAAACAAAAATAGTCGATTTGAAGCTTATCCATTAGTTCAAAAGCGGCCAGCGCCCGGTTTTTGTATATTTCAAGGGGGGTTGTTCCGCCAAAGGATTTGTCTATGGTCTTATTCCCAAACATATCCACCCCTTCGCCGCAGAGGGTGTGCCAGTATGAAAGGGCAAATTTCAAATGCTCACGCATTGGTTTTCCCATTATAACTTCATCAGGGTTATAGTGCTTAAAAGAAAACGGGTTTTTTGACTCCTTTCCCTCGTATTCTACTTTTTTAATATTCTTAAAAAATTCAGACATAAAAACAACCCTTCTTTTTTTTACCATAATATCACAAGTAAATATTTTAGTAAATAAAAAAAGGCTAAAAATTATTTTTAGCCTTTTTTTTCTAGCTATGCAAAAAATAAATTTTGCCCGAAGAAGAAAAAGCCCAAAGTCTTGGGCTTTTATATGTATATTATTCAAAATTTGACCTTCTTAAGAAGTTTGGAATTTGTAAATCGTCGGCATCAAAGTTGGATGTGCCGCTTCCAAAGAGGGCAAAGTCAAACTCATCCTTCTTTTCTTCTTTCTTCTTGCCGCCGTCCCCTGAAAAACCTGTTGCGATAACGGTGATGATAAGCTCGTCATCAAGTTTTTCGTCAATAACCATACCAAAGATAATGTTCGCGTCAGGATCCGCGAAGCTTTGGATAAGTTTTGCCGCAGCGTCGGTTTCAAACAGGTTGAGGCTTGTCCCGCCTGTGATATTAAGAAGAACACCGCTTGCGCCGTTAATGCTGGTTTCAAGCAGCGGGCTTTCGATTGCAATCCTTGCGGCCTCTTCCGCCCTGTTTTCGCCTTTTGCCACACCAATGCCCATGTGAGCAAGGCCTGCGTTTTTCATAATGGTCTTAACGTCGGCAAAGTCAACATTGATAATACCGCTGTTGGTAATCAGGTCTGAAATCCCCTGAACGCCCTGCCTTAATACGTCGTCCGCCTGACGGAAAGCTTCCATCATGGTGGTTTTCGCGCTGCTTATGGTAAGGAGCCTGTCGTTTGGAATAACGATAATTGTGTCCACATTCTGCCGCAATTCCTCAATTCCCTTTTCAGCCTGGGTCATCCTGCGCTTGCCTTCAAACGCAAAAGGCTTTGTAACAACGCCGACGGTTAGTATTCCAAGTTCCTTCGCAATCTGGGCAACCACAGGGGCTGCGCCTGTGCCTGTGCCACCGCCCATGCCGGCAGTGACAAACACCATATCAGCATCTTTTATAGCCTGTTCTATTTCAGCTTTACTTTCTTCAGCAGCTTTTCTCCCCACTTCAGGGTCCGCGCCCGCGCCTTTTCCTCTTGTAATCTTTTCGCCAATTTGTATCTTCTGTGTTGCATTAGAACGCATAAGGGCCTGATTGTCCGTATTTACAGCTATAAATTCAACATCTTTTATGCCCGCTTCTATCATGCGGTTTACAGCATTTCCTCCGCCACCGCCGACACCAACAACTTTAATTACCTGAATACTGCCAAAATCGTCGGCATATTCCAATCTCATTAAATTTCCCCCTCTTCGTGTTCATAAATAAAATATGGGCAAATTGGCATTTTCGTCAATCTCAACTGCCGAATAAAACTTCTTAATTTATATAATACCTCTTTTGTTAAATTTATTCAAGAGAAATCTTCGGATTGTGGCAAAATTTTGGAATAACCTAGTGCCGAAGGCCACAACCGCTGCCATGTAAATGTCAACTTCCAGCTTGTTGCCGATATAGGTTAAAAAGGCGGCAAAAAT
>JAAYMJ010000118.1 GCA_012521455.1 Clostridiaceae bacterium | reverse complement strand
TATATCATTCTTATTTTTTATTGTCAATGATTTAATTTGTAAATCCTTATATAATTATATAAAAAGAGGCTATGGCGCTTCGCCATAGCCTCTTTTTATTTTTCATATATCACTTACCAATGTATAATAGTAGAAAATTTTTGTCGTACAAAGCCTTCGCCAGGGCGGACTTTTCGAGTTCCGCCACAAACCAGCCGCCCCAAGGCAGGTTTTGGGTGCTTGAGAAAAAGGCCAATACAATCATCACAAAAATCGCGCCGTTTAAAATCCCGAAAAGAAGCCCCAAAAAGCTGTTTGCCTGCTTAAGCAGCGGCAGCTTTGCCACCAGGTCAACGGCTTTTGACAATAAAAACAACAATAATTTAATCAGGATAATCAAAAGCACAAAGGATAAAACATTAATAATCATGTCAGAAAAAGACCTTGACACGGAATCCAAAGTATTGCCCGCGGCCTCATTCACCGTCTGGGCAACCGCGCCCGGCAAAACTCCGGGAAGCTTTATTTCAACCTGCCCGGCCAGTTTTTCCCTTGTGGCCTCATAGATTTTTTGCCCATAGGCAGAATTTTTAACAAACCCTGATACGGGCTGGTAAAGGCAAAAGGCCAACGCTATGGAAATCACGAAGGAAAAAAGCCCTAAAACGCTTTTGGCAAACCCTTTCCTTACGCCGCGGTAAATAAAAAACGCTAAAATTAAAATCAAAACCAAATCCAAAATCATTCTTCTTCACTCCCCGAAAGCACAACCGCCTGTGCGTTTTGCGTGGTTAGCGCGATAATTTTATTTTTATTTATAACGGCAAAAGACGAAATATCCTTACCTATGTTCTTTTCCAAAACCAGCCCCCCGTTTTGGTTATAAACGTACACAACCCTTCCGTCACACAAAAACAAGTAATTTTTATCCACACAGGACAATTCAATCCTGTTTTCATTATTAACAGTGGATAAAAGATTTAAGTTTTTATCATAAACCTCAAAAGCGGTATTTTTACCTTTCCCAAAAAAGCCTAAAACCACCAGGCCCGAAGAGGACACCGCCTTGTACTGAAGGGTTTTCCCTTCATAAGGCAGCTGTTTTTTCAAAACAAATTTTTTGTCAAACACCACCGCGTCCCTGTCGCCTATGGCGGTGACGGTGGAATCGTCATTATATTTTATTAACAAGTACAACCCTTCATTACATAAAAATTCGCTTTCGGGGTTTTGCTTTTTCAAGTCAAAAAACAAAATCCCCCCGACCACCTTGTCCGAATCGGTCTTTAAAGTGGATGCCGCCATGTGTTTCCCGTCATTTGAAAGGCTCATGCTTAAAATATAGTTTTCCGCGGAATACCACTTGTAATATTCCTTGTAATCCTTATCATACACCGTAACCAAGCCCTTATACCCGATTTTGTCACAGGCTACCGCGAAATTCCCGCTTTTATTTATGGTGGCGCAAATTATGGGGGTATCGGTTACGATATTTCTTAAAACATTCCCGTCTTCTATAATCATCAAATCTTTCCCGCGGGCGTCATACAGGAGTATGTATTTTCCCGAAATCACTATCTGGGGGTTGGAATAGGGTACCTTGTGCAAAAAAAGCTCGCTGCAGTTTTCAGAAAGCCCGACTAAGGTCTTATTTCCCAAAACAACCGCGCCGTTTTGGTACGGGTAGGCTTTGTACCTGCTTTTTTGGTCAAAAATGTAATTCCCCCCGCCGGCTTCATCAACAATATCATCTGCCTTCCATGAAAAATTGGGGTTATTTGTGTTGATAAATACAACCGCCGCAGAAAGCACGGCGACAAGGCCAATGGATAATGCGGCTTTTAAAACTTCCCAAACGCCCTTTTTCATATTAATAATCCCCCGATTTTAGTAATAAACTTCGTATAAAAACAGCCCGCAAGGCGGGGCAGTAGGCCCGCTGCGGCTTCTGTCACCGGAGTTTATAATATCCGTTATTTCCTCAGGCTTAATCTTTCCAAGCCCGACATAATACAGGGTTCCTGCGATAATCCTTACCATATTGTATAAAAACCCGTCGGCGGTAACTTTAATTTTAATCAAATCCCCCTCTTTTGCAAGGTCCAGCTCATATATTGTCCTTGTGGTTGTTTTCGCGCTTCCGCCGGTTGCGCAGAAAGCCGCAAAATCATGGCACCCCAAAAAAGGGCCGCAGGCTTTCTTCATGCTCTCAAAATCAAGGCTTGCCGGCACATGCCACACATAGGGCCGCAAAAAGGGGTCCAATACCTTGCTTTCATAAATCTGATATATATAGGTCTTTTTTTTCGCGCAAAACGCGGGGTTAAAATCGTCCTCCGCGTCCTCGCATTTTAAAACCCTGATATCCTCATCCAGATAGTGGTTTACCGCAAGCACCAGTTTTTCATTTGGAATGGCCGTTTTGGTTTTAAAGGAACAAACATACCTTCTTGCGTGCACACCCGAATCCGTGCGGCTGCAGCCTAAAAGGGTTATTTTTTCCCCCACCACGGACTCAATGGCCTTTTGCAAGGTCCCGCAAACGGATATGCCGTTTTTTTGCTTTGCCCAGCCGCAAAACTTCGTGCCCACAAAAGTAATGGTCAGCTTTTTGTTCATCTGTCTCACACCATATATTTTAATAAAATTACTAAAACCAGCAAAACCCCCGCTGTTACTATTGCCACAATATCCCGCTTTTTAATTTTAAGCTGTTTCAGGCTTGTCCTGTGCTCGCCCCCGTTATAGCAACGGCACTCCATCGCCACCGCCAGCTCTTCGGCGCGGCGGAAAGCGCTGACAAAAAGGGGCACCAAAACAGGGATTAGCGCTTTTGCCCGCTCTATGAGCCTTCCGCTTTCAAAGTCCGCCCCCCTTGCGGTTTGGGCTTTTATAATTTTGTCCGTTTCTTCCAGCAATGTGGGGATAAAGCGGATTGCAATGCTCATCATCATAGAAATTTCATGGGCGGGAACGCCAAACCTCTTAAAGGG